>JAFIFY010000067.1 GCA_020831765.1 Phycisphaeraceae bacterium
CCCCCCCCCCCCCCGCCCCCCCCCCGCCCGCCCCAAACGTATTGGCCTGAATGCCGATGGAGCGGAATCTGGCGCTTTGTCGGTCATGGACTGATTCCAGATTTCAAGAGGAAAGGACCCACTGTGACGCCCAAGGAAGTCATCGCACTGGCAAAGGAGAACGGGGCGAAAATCCTCGACCTGCGGTTCATGGATTTTCCCGGAATGTGGCAGCACACCAGCTACCCGATCAGCATGCTGGATGAGGACTGTTTCGAGGATGGATTCGGCTTCGATGGATCATCGATCCGTGGCTGGCAGGCGATCAATGAGTCGGACATGCTCCTCAAGCCGCAGGCCGATACCGCGTTCATGGACCCCTTCCGCGAGGTGCCCACCCTGGCTTTGATCTGCAACATCGCCGATCCGATCACGCGGGCCGATTACACCCGTGACCCGCGGAACATCTCCCGCAAGAGCCTGGCGTATCTGCGCAAGACCGGCATCGCCGATCAGGTCTACATCGGGCCGGAGGCTGAATTCTTCGTCTTCGATGATGTCCGCTATGAATCCCGGCAGAACTCGGCGTTCTACGCCGTGGACAGCGATGAGGGCGCATGGAACACCGGGCGGACCGAGCCTGGCGGCAACTCCGGCTACAAGCTGCGCTACAAGGAAGGCTACTTCCCCTGCCCGCCCAGCGACACGCTCATGGACCTGCGCACCGAGATGGTGCTGCACATGCTCGAAGCCGGCATCGATGTGGAATGCCACCATCACGAAGTGGCCACCGGAGGCCAGTGCGAGATCGACATGCGCTTCACCGACATGGTGAAGATGGCCGATCAGCTCGTGCTCTACAAGTACATCGTCAAGAACACGGCCCGGAAGTACGGCAAGAGCGCCACCTTCATGCCCAAGCCGCTGTTCGCCGATAACGGCTCGGGCATGCACACCCACATCTCGTTGTGGAAAGGCGATACCCCGCTGTTCGCCGGTGATGGTTACGCCGGGCTGAGCCAGACCGCCCTTTACGCCATCGGCGGCATCCTCAAGCACGCCGCGGCCATCTGCGCGTTCTCGAACCCCAGCACCAACAGCTATAAGCGACTGGTTCCGGGCTACGAAGCGCCGGTCAACCTCGCCTATTCAAGCCGCAACCGCTCGGCCGCCTGCCGCATCCCGGTCTACTCGGCCAGCCCGAAATCCAAGCGCGTCGAGTTCCGGTGTCCCGATCCAAGCTGCAATCCTTACCTGACCTTCAGCGCCCTGCTGATGGCCGCGATCGATGGCATTCAGAACAAGATCGATCCGGGCAGCCCGCTGGATGTGAACATCTACGACCTCGATCCCGAAGAGGCGAGCAAGGTGGCCAAGACGCCCGGCTCGCTGGACGAAGCGCTTTTGGCGCTGAACGCCGACCACGACTTCCTCCTCAAGGGCGATGTCTTCACGCCGGATGTGATTGAAACGTGGATCGAGTACAAGATGAAGAACGAGGTCGATGCCGTCCGCCTGCGGCCGCATCCGCATGAGTTCGTGCTTTACTACGACATCTGATCAGCCGCCCCGACCGCCGGTCGGAATTTCCGCTCCGGCGATGAGCACAACCCCGCACACCCCCGGACCCCCACCCCCGGCCTACATGGTCGGGGGTTTTTCATTCGCCCCCGCCCCCGGAAGCCGACCCCGCCCCCGGAAGCTGGCCCCGGCCCCGGAAAACGGCGCTTCAGCGGGCGTGAAGGGTTCCGTTTCCGCTAAAGCTCGACAAACTGCATATCGGCTTCGGCCCGCGATGCTTCAATGGGAAGCTGGACTTGCTCGGCGAACGCCTCGCCCATGTTCCGCCGAATCGCCGCGGCGTTGTAGATTTCCGGGTCGGAAAGGCCCGCGGCGGCCATCCAGTTGAGCGCGATCTGACCTTCGGGCCGGGCGATCTCGACCGGTGCCACGGCCGACTCGAACGCCTGCAACCGACCGTCGATGTTCTCAAACGTTCCGGATTTCTCCAGCCATGTGGCGGTCGGCAGAAGCACATCGGCCGCGCTCGATATCGCGTTGGGCAGCGTGTCCAGCAGCACGGTGAACTTCCGTTTCACGGCGGCCTGAAGCTCCTTGGTGGTCCAGTCGCTGGGATAGTTGCCGGTCAGGATCACCATCTTGACTGAAGAAGCCTTGTCCGCCAGCGCCGCGACGAATGCCTCGTCGTCCACCGGTTCGGGCGCATCGGCCTGGCCCGCGGCGCGCACCATGTCCAACGCCCGTCGCACGCCGCGCTGATTCGGGCACTTCTCCGCGCGGACGGTGTACCCGCCGGGGAATTTCTTGTCCTCACCCTGGACCGGCACCGGCCCGACGGCAAGCAGGGCCTTGGGGTCAAGCGCCTGAACCGCCCGGGCCAGCAGCCACGCATCCTCACAACTGAGCATCGGGCTGACCAGAAGCGCGATCGAGCCCGGTCCGTGTTCCTCGACGATCGATTGCGCCTGATCGACGACGATCCGATCGGCCTTGGACCACTCCACCCGCCCCTGGACACCCATGTTCAGCCGCATGGGCTGATTCAGCCTCGCTTCATCATGGACGAACCGCCATCCGTAGCGAATCTCATCGCTGATCCACCACTTGTTCAACTCGAGGTTGGTTCGCGGCTTGATGCGATGGACGCGGCCATCATTGTGATGGACCCAGATGTTGTCGCCACCGGCGGTCAGCCCATCGATCGACGGCGTCTCTCGAAGGAACCAAACCCGCTGGGCGAACAGAAAGTCCTTGTCGAGCAACGCGCCCACCGGGCATATGTCCACCACGTTGGCCGAAAGCTCATTGTCCAGCGGCCGACCCGGGAAGACATCGATCTGCTCGTGATTGCCCCGGCCGAAAACACCGATCTCACCGGTCCCGGTGACCTCCCGCGTGAACCGCACGCACCGGGAGCACATGATGCAACGATCGCTGTACAGCAGAACATGGGGGCCGATGTCCTTCTTGGGCTGCTTGATCTTGTCTTCGAGATAGCGTGATTCGCTGCGGCCGTACTTGTAGCTGTAATCCTGCAGGTAACACTCCCCGGCCTGATCGCACACCGGGCAGTCCAGGGGATGGTTGATCAGCAGATATTCCATCACCGCCTTCTGATTGGCGATGGACTTGGGGCTCCTGGTGTAGACCTCCATGCCATCGGCCGCCGGGGTCTGACAGGTCGGCATCAGCTTGGGGATCAATTCCAGCTTGTTGTCATTGCGAGGATTGGGCTGGGCGACCTCGGCCAGGCAGATGCGGCAACTGGCCACGACCGAGAGACCGGGGTGGTAGCAATAGTGGGGAATCTCGATGTTGTTCTCCAGGGCGACCTGAAGAATCAACTTCTTGCCTTCGTACTCGCAGACTTTTCCATCAATGGTGATACTGGGCATGTTGGTATGACTTTCCAAAACCGTCTGAAGCGTCCGCCCGTCCTGGGGCTCGACCGCGTAGGAGGACCGCGATCGGCCGATGGCCCGGCGCATCTTAATCGCACGAAGACCGGATCATCGCGTCGATTGGTGGGAATCCGCTGGGCCGTCGTCGCCGCCCCACGGAGCCCGGTTTCAGCGGGCAACGGCCCCGCCGGCCCCCACGGAACGACGACCTCGACCCTGGTGGGCGGATTGCCGAGCGAAAGCGGCGATGTGGCCGTCAGCCCGACTTGCCGCGAGCCATGATAGTCGAGCCAGCGAGGGTTGGCGAACCGTGAAAACCAGCCCATTGGGCGCTGGCTGGACAATCAGCCCGGGAGACCACGCCGACGCGGGACAGACACAATCGCTACCAACGGCAGAGGCCTAAAGTGCCGGTGACTCTGGCCGCCCCCCTTGGTCAATTTGGCGGGAATGAACTTATCGGAGCCTTGAATCACGCCGATGCACGGCCGAGTCCAGGTGCTCGGGCGTCAGGCAGGCTTCGAGGCGGACCGATCGCGACGCCGGACCATAGAGGATCACGCTATGTCCAAGATTCAGGCAGGTTTGCTCTTCGCGGTGGTGGGTCTGATGACCCTTGTCGTGTTCGGGGCCGTTCGCTATGAACCCATCCTGAGCCCCATGCCGGACCTGCCCGATGTCGGAACGACGGAACCGGCCATGGAGATTCGCTCAGCGCCCCCGGAAGCGCCGAAAGCCACCCCGCCGGATCAACATCAAACCCTCATCAGCCGATCCCCGGCCCACCATGAGCCCCTGAGCCAGGGCACCGGCTGAATCCATCCCGGTCACGGCCTCGACCGGTCGATCAACCCCCGCCAGGCGGGTATTCGGTCGGGTTTGAGCACGAAGTAGTACATCGCCCCTTCGTGCTTCTGTCGCCCCGCGACGGCTTCGGCCGTTAAGCCGATGCCCATGTAAATGTCCGCGCGGCCGGGCGCTCGAATCGCGCCGCCGGTGTCCTGATCGAACATGATCTGCCTGAATGGCCGCGTACCGCCGGCGGCCCGGGGCACGGTGGTATCCACCAGCATCGGCATCCCTCGCGGGAAGATGCGTTTATCCGTCGCCAGGCTCCGCCACGGCGACACCTGGAAGCCCAGCGATCCGCTGGGCCAGTTGGTCTGGTCATACTCCTGGAAGAAGATGAACCTGGGGTTGCGATGGAGATATTCGCGCAGTTTGTCGGGGTTGCGATCGAAGTAATCGCGGATCGCGGGCAATCCGCTGTGATCGCGGGGAATGCGTCGATCCGCCACCAGTTCCTGCCCCAGGCTGACATAATCATGGCCGTTGTCGCCGGCATAGCCGACATGCACGGTGCTGCCATCGGTCATCCGCAGCTTGGCCGAGCCCTGCACCTGCACGATGAAGGCATCCAGCGCCGACTCCATATAGACCAGTTCGTGACCAGCCAGAAGCCCCTGCCGCTCGAGCTGACCGCGGGTGGGCGGCGTGCCCATGGAGCCGTCGGGTCGTCGCCAGCGGACCGGCTCGTCCGGATTCTCGGGCTTGACCAGCGCATCGGGCAGGCGGTGGAGCGGATGCTGAAATCTCCCGCTTCGCGTCCATGATGCGGTGAACACCGGGGCGTAGTAGCCGGTAAAGAGCACGGTACCCCGGTCATCCCAGCCGATGCTCTTGTAGAGGTCGAATTCCCTGCGCATCGCTTCGGGGGCCAGCGATTGTCCGGGGCCGAGTCGTTCGAGCATCCAGGCCAGGGCCTCGACACTCAGCCTCGCCTGCTCGTGCGAGATGCCCTCGACGGGGAAGTGTCGAACCGTGGAAGGAATGGCGAACCAGGTGCGACTTCGCCGCGCGGCGGCAAGCAACTCGCTGTCGGCCGCCAGCATGGCCGGCGTCAGGCGCGGCCACTGGTCCGGCGGCACCAGGCGCAGGGCATTGGCGCCGGGGGGAAGCGGCCGCGTGTAATCCGGGGCCGATCGACACCCCATCAGGGACATGAAAAGCAGGATGGCGGCAAGCGATATGCTGAATCGATGCGCCCAGGCAAGTCCGAGCATGTAGCCTACTCCGAGCCGCGACACCTCCACGGTCGCCGGTCCATCAGCGTACCATATGCGGCCAAGGTCGCCCGCGCCGAATCGCGCCGTGAATCGCGCCAGGACTGGACGAGGGGATCAGGATCGACATGACCTTCTTCATCCAACACGCCCTGGAACCGGAGACGCAGCTTTTTTACGTCTCGGTGGTCGTCGCGGTCATGATCAGCATTATCCTGCACGAGCTGGCGCACGGCTTCGTGGCGATCCGACTGGGCGATGACACCCCCCGCCACCTCGGACACATGACCATCGACCCGGTCACCCACATGGGCCCACTGTCGATCGGCGTGCTGTTCCTCATGGGCCTGGCCTGGGGCCAGATGCCGGTCGATGAAAGCCGGATGCGAGGCCGTCACGCCGGGGCGCTGGTCGCCGTCGCCGGGCCACTGACCAACCTGCTGCTGGCCATCCTCGCGCTGAGCACCATGGCCATCCTCATCAACGTCTGGCACGATCCCCGGAGCCCGTTCGAACCGATGAGCTGGGCTGAGGCGATGAGCCACCGAGGCGACCAGGACACGCTCACCCCTTTTCAGTCCAATTCGCTGTTCGTACTGGGGATTTTTGGATCAATCAATCTTCTGCTGACCATCTTCAACCTGATCCCCGTTCCTCCGCTCGATGGGTCGCGCATCCTGGCCAATTACCACCATCATTACCGCCAGTTCATCGAGGATCCGGAAAAGCAGCAGATGCTGATGCTTGGTTTTTTCCTCGCATTCATCGTGATTTCCCGACTTCGCCAGACCATCTTCGCCGTCAGCGCCTGGTGGGTGGACCTACTGGGTACGGTGATTCAAAAGATCATATAAAGCGCCACTTTGCGGCCGAATCGGCTGGTCATCGCCCCCGTCGTGCAATTCCCGCCGACGAACGAACCGATGGTTCATCCGTAGACTAAGATGAACGGTCGGGTTGCGTCGTTTCGCGCCTGCCGCTGTCCGAGGATGCGGGTCGCCCCGTACGACCAGATCGTTGGCACGAAGGGAATCAGATATGACTCATTGCGGATCGAAGCCGGGCATCAGGTTCTCCATGTTGTCCTCGCTCGCGGCTGGCATGCTGGCGCTGGCCATCGGATGGACACCGGGCATCACGCTGGCCGAGGACCAGAGCGCTCAAGCCACGGAAGATCAGGCGACGGAAACCAACGATCGAGTCGATCTGGGCTCGCTGCTGCGTCTGCCGGACCTGGCTCGTCAGGGGAGATTCGACAGCGTTCTGGAGGTCGTCCGGTCCGGCAGGCTTGGACGGCACGATCGGCTCGAGCGGTTCACCGCGGATCTGGTCCGTCAGGAGGCGTTGGACAGCAAACGCCAGGAGAGCCACCGTGGGGCGTACAGCGCCGCGATCGAGAAGATGAAGGAAGCCGCGAAGAAGGGCCGTCTGGAAGCGGCGATCTACCACGCAGTGGAGGCACGGAGTTCGGCCGCCGACATCAAGGAGATGCTCGAGGCTGATTACATCAAGGAACTCTCGGCCCAGGTCGAAGCCCAGGCCACCAGGGCGGCCGAAGATGAGCACTGGGTCGAGGTCTGGACGCTCTACCGCGCCCTGAACATGCTCTTCGAGGAGCAGGCCACCTATCGGCAGCCGCTGCAGAATGCCCAGCGACGCGTCGAGTTGCTTCGCCTTTACACGCCCGACGAGTATTCCCGCCTGATCAACGAGATGCAGCGCCGGCAGGCCGAGGCGGCCGAGAACGGTCAGGAACCCACCGAGATCGACCTGGGCGACAGCCAATGGCAGGACCGGGTCAAGGAAGTGCGGGTTCAGATGTTGCGTGATGCGCTCAGCCGCGCTTCGCGTCTGCATGTCAACCAGAAGGGCATGTCCCCGCTGCTGGAAAGCGCGATCGCCTCGATGCAGGTGCTTGCCCGCACCCCGGCGCTGGCCAAGGAATTCAGCGGGCTGCGGAACGAGGCGGCGGTCCGGACCTTCCGAGGCTCGCTGGATGAACTGCTGCTGGAGATTCGTCGCAAGGACCGGCACACCGATCTGGATGCCGCTCGCCTGATCGAACAGGTGCTGGAAATCAACCGCAAGTCGATCCAATTGCCCGAGGATGTGATCCTCTACGAATTGGGCAATGGCGCCCTGCACGCCCTGGATGACTACTCCAACATGATCTGGCCGGTGGACCTGCCGGATCTCGCACGCACCCTCGAGGGCACCTTCGTGGGCGTGGGCATATCGATCGAGCGCCGGGACGGGCGGTTGACCGTCTCCAGCCCGCTGGAAGGCACGCCGGCCCATCGCGCCGGCATCCTGCCGGGCGACATCATCGCCACCGTTGACGGCCGCCCGACCGATGGCTGGACCCTGGACCGCGCGGTACGCGAGATCACCGGGCCGCGCGACACCGTGGTGACGCTGGGCATCCAGCGGAAAGGCCGCGACGGCCTGATCGAAATGCCCATCACCCGCGCCCCGATTCCGATCTACTCGGTCATGGGCTGGGAACGCCGGCCCGAGGGCGGATGGGATTTCACCGTCGATGCCGACAGCGGCATCGGTTACATCCGACTCAGTTCCTTCAACCGCGACACCCGCGATGACCTGCTCAAGGCCATCCGCCAACTTCAGGACGAAAACAACCTCAACGCCCTGGTCCTGGACCTGCGCGGCAACCCCGGCGGTCTGCTGACGGCCGCGACCGACGTGGCCAACCTGTTCCTCAATGAGGGCCTGATCGTCTCGACCGTGGGGCCGGCGGGCATACCCGGCGATCCACACTACGCCCGCGCCCACGGCACCCTACCCACCTTCCCCATGGCGGTGCTCGTGGATGCCGGAAGCGCCAGCGCCAGCGAGATCGTCTCCGGAGCGCTCCAGGATCATCGCCGCGCCACCATCATCGGCGCCCGCACCTTCGGCAAGGGCAGCGTGCAGGTGCCCATCCCCGTCGATGACGGCCGGGCACGCGTCAAGCTGACCATCCAGCACTACAAACTGCCCGGCGGCCGGATCATCCACCGCAACCCCGGCGATGAAGCCTGGGGCGTCGAGCCGGACCTGGTCGTCCGCATGAACGTGGATGAAATCGACAAGTTGCGGACCTTCCGCCGCGAGTTGGATGTGCTTCGCGACAACAGCAACGGGCCGGAAAACGCCGCCGATGACAACGATACGGCCAAGCCCGCCACCGCATCGCAACTGCTCACCGATGGCCTTGACCCGCAACTGAGCGCGGCGGTCCTGGTGCTCAAGACGCGCCTGATCACACGCGAACTGGCCATCGCCGAAATCCAGCGAATGCCAGAAGCCGCCAGGCCGTGATGCGACGAGGCGTTGATCCCGGCAATCACGCGAAGTCGATCGGAGCGGCACCAACGGGCGGACGGACAGCATCGAAGTGCCACCCTACACCCTGATTTCGCGATGGGCTGGAAACGGTGAGGCTTGTGGCCTGTCAGTGAGTTTTCTCCAAGCCACCGATCGATGGTGTGACATCCGCGCCAGTTCGCCGGAGACATCAAGCCTCCTGTGATCGTGTAAGATCAACCTCAACCTCGCACGCGCGCCTGACGCGGCAGGCAATCTGAGACACAATGCGGGCCCCGGCTTGTGATGGCCGGAGCCTTCATTCCACGATGCCCGAGGGAGCCCGATGCCAGACACCGCAGCGCTCGATCGTCACTTCCCCCGCTACCGCCGCTTCGACCCCGCCGTCCCGGCATGGTGCTGCACACCGGGTGAGGGCCGGAGCCTGCACCGGTTCTTCGACACGCCGGCGATCAGCCCCGATGGCCGGCTGCTCGCGGTGTGCCGCCTGCCCTTCGAGGATCGACTCAACGAACCGGGCGAGATCGCGCACGTGGTGGTCATCGACCTCGATGAGGGCGGCGAACGCATCGTCGCCGAAACGCGCGGCTGGGAGTTCCAGATGGGGTGCAACCTCAACTGGGCGGGCGACCGCGTGCTGGTCTTCAACGATGTGGACACCGCGGCGTGGCGGCCCGTGGTGGTGCGCCTGGACCTTGAAAGCGACCAATCTCAACGCTGGCCGGGCGGCGTCTACCAGGTGTCGCCGGATGGCCGGTGGGCGGCCGCGGCATCGATGGAGAAGATGCGACGCACCCAGCCCGGGTACGGCGTGCTGGTGCCCGATGACCGTTCACGTCAGAACGTGGGCGCTGTCGATGACGATGGCCTGTTCATCACGGACCTGCAAACGGGCGAGCGGCGGCTGCTGCTCTCACTGCGCGATGCCATCAGGGTCATCCCGGAATTGAACACGCTCAGCGAATCCGAACTGGAGAAATGGGAGATATACGGCTTCCACAGCAAATGGAGCCCCCGCGGCGATCGGCTGATCTTCACCATTCGTCGCTACCCGAACACGGGGCACAACCGGTTCAACGCCTTCGCCCGCCGCAAAGAGGGCGTGACGGTGCGGTTCGATGTGCTGACGCTCCGGCCCGATGGCTCGGAACTGCACAATGCCGTGCCCGCTGATGCGTGGGAGCGCGGCGGACACCACATCAACTTCTTCCCCGATGGCGAGCACCTGTCGGCGAACATCAGGCTGCCGGGCGACGAGGAGGTGTCGCTGATCCAAGTTCGCTGTGATGGCGCCGACCTCGGCAGGATCACGCACAAGACAATCGGCAGCGGCCACCCAACCATACACCCCGATGGACGGCACATCCTCACCGACACCTACACCATGGAGCGGATGGCCTACCCGGATGGGACCGTGCCGTTGCGCTGGATCGATCGGCGGGCCGACACAGAGCGCGAGGTGTTGCGCATCGGCGCCCGTGTCGACCCCCAGCCGGACCCCGTCATGCGCGTCGACCCGCATCCGGCGTGGGATCGGTCGTGGCGGTGGGTCGTGTTCAACGGTGTGGACCAGGCGAACACCCGCCGCGTGTACGTGGCCGACTTCGGCGGCCTGACCGAAAGCTGAGCGGCGGCCGGTGCGAGGCAGGTGGGTGATGTCATTGATCACCTCACGCATGTTCGCCAAACGTTGCCGCCCACCTTATTCAGACCGACCGCCTGTCCGAGATCTGGGGTCCACCTCTACCGTGCGGATCGGCCACGGCGGGAATCCCCCTGGAAAGGCCGCGTGAACGCATCGTCTACGCCCGGCAGCTATTTCGTTGGCCTGACCCTGCGCAACAGAACCTTTATGGGTTGGCTCAGCCGCTGCTTCTCCTCACTGGTAAGGGAAAAACACAGGGCGACGATCAGACCCACTCCCCAGAACGTCAGGCAGAAGGCGATGGCATAATTCAAGGTCGTCTCAAATAGTGTGGCCACCAGAAGCCCCAGAAGTGCCGCGGGCACGATCGCCACGGCGACCGGCAGAACCGTCTTGCTGATCCAATCCCGGTACCGGAGCTTGAGCAGTCGGCATGCCACGGCCACCTCGACCAGGGTGCTCAACAGGGCGAAGACCGCGAACAGAACGGCCAGCGCGGTCGGCGGCGCGCCCAGGGGAAACGCCACCGCGGCGATCAGCACGGGCAGGAGCACACCGATGGTCATGATGATGGTGAATCGACCGATGTTCCCGGCGGCCAATACGGCGTTGTAATGGCCGCTCCGGGCCAGTTGAATCAGGCCCGCGATGATCAGAAAGCGGGCGAAGGTCGGCGCGTATTCCGGAACTTCGGTCAGCCACAATTTCATGATGGGCTCCACCAGGATGATGACCGGCATGCCGAAGAGTATCGAAAGCAGCAGGGAGAGCTTCTCACCCGAATAGAGCAGCTTCAGAAAGTTCCTGCCGTCATCACGACCGCGGATCGTGGTCAATGCCGGGCTGACGGCCCGGTTGAATGCATTGCTGAAAGCGGTCTGATAGGACGACAGTTGGCTGCCAATGCCGAGACTGGCATTGATCCTGGGGCCGAAATTGATGTTCAACAGGAACTGGGAAATGCGAACTCGAATCTCATATTCCATTCGACCCAGAAGACTCCATCCGGCGAAGCTCAGCAGCTCGGGGATCAGCGGCTTGTGAAAGGCCGACCAGCGAGCGCGGCACTCGGGAAATCGAATCAGGGCCACGAACACCTTGACCCCAAGAAGCGTCATACTGATGCCTACGACCAGGAGTGACCAGGTGATCAGAAGATCGGCGTCCGCGCCGCGCAGCACCCAGATGGCCGCCGCCAAGGTCAGGTAACTTGATGCCAACGCCAGAATGGCCTCCTGAACCATCGCCTGTCGCGCCATGAAAGCCGCCTGAAACGGCGCAACCACGAAGTGCGCGGCGACGGAGATCAGCGTCAACTGATACACCCACCACGCGGCGTTGGTGCGTTCCGGCGGAATGTCGAGAATCGACAGGATCAATGGGGCCAGAGCCTGCCCCACGATGTAGATGCCCAAGGCCATCATCACGAACAGCGCGAGAATCGTGGTGAAAAGCTGCCTCTGGCTCGATGCATCCCCACGGCCCAGTTCAAAAGCCAGATGGCGCTGAGCGCTGGCGACCAGGGCATGGCCCAGCAACGCCAGAAAACCAACCGATGCTCCAAGCAGAAGAAAGATGCCGTAATCCACCGTACCAAGTTGATCGAGCACGATTCGCGTAATGGCGATGCCCGCGCCGACCGTCAAGGCCATCCGGCCGAAGGTCACCAGAACATTGATGATGATGCGGTTGGACTGATTCACGAACGCAGTCTATCCAGGCGCGGTGCCGTTGGGATACGCCAATCCCAGGACCACCCGAGTGCGACACTCGATTCACCGGGCCGGTCCCGGTCGCGACGCATCGACCCATCCGGCGGCACGTTGATCGCCTGCGCTTCACCACCTCGGCCATCTCCGTGGCCACGACGATCCTTTGAAAATGCCCCAAGCCAGGACCTCAGGAACGAAATCCCGCTTCCCATCCGCCGAATCCACCCTGACTCCGCGCTCGGTCCTCAGGGAGCGAGGGGGAACCGGCCAAAGTCATGGATAACGGAGAGGGTGGGATTCGAACCCACGGTACGGCAAGCCGTACACTGGTTTTCGAAACCAGCCCATTCGACCACTCTGGCACCTCTCCGGCTTCGAGTCGCGCATTGTATGTCCGGGAAGCGGGGGTCGCAAAAACCGCCTTTTACATTATCTGACGCTGACTTCCATGGATTCGAGTAATCTGTGGACGATGTTGCCCGGCCGCGCGCCGGATGGCATCGTGACCGGGCGCGTGTTCCGACGGGGTTCGAGCCGCGGTTACGGGGGCGGACGAATCGGTTCCGCGGGCCGCGACCTGACTTCCGGAGGTGCCTTGGTTCCGGGGGTGCCTTGGTTCCGGGGTGCCTTGCTTCCGGGGGATGTGTCGCGCTGCCAACCGAATGAACCGGCCCCGGCAAGCACCCTGGCCGCATCGCCGCCTCCAGCCCTACCCACTTGCGAGTTGTTCATGGATACCTGGCCGCATTTCGCCGACCACCTCATCGAAGCCATCGACCGCAAGGGCACACCAATCTGCGTTGGGCTCGACCCGGTGCTGGAGAAGCTGCCGCTCTCGCTCAGTGGCGGCGTCACGCCGGGTAAGGCCGAGGAGGCGGCACACGCCATCGGCTCATTCTGTGACAAGGTGCTTCAGATCGTGGCGCGGCACGTGGCGTGCGTGAAGTTTCAGATGGCCTGCTTCGAGCGATTCCTCTGGCCGGGCGTGCGGACCTATCACCGACTGGTGACCGAGGCACGATCACTGGGACTGGTGGTGATCGGCGATGGCAAGCGCGGCGATATCGGGGCCAGCAGCCGCCACTACGCCGCCGGATGCCTGGCCGATCCCCGCTATATCGACCTCGGACCGCTGGCCGGCGCCGATGCCCTGACCGTCAACGGCTATCTCGGCGGAGACGGCCTCGCGCCCTTCATTAATAGCGCCGCGGCGCAGGGCAAGGGGCTTTTCGTGCTGGTGCGAACGAGCAATCCCGGCGGCGATGCGTTTCAGACCCTCAAGCTCGCTGATGGCCGCCGCGTCTGCGAGGCCATGGCCGACCTCGTCCGGCAATGGGGCCAGACCGCGCCGGGCGATGGTTCCAACGGTGGCGGGGATGAACCGGCCCTGGTGGGCCGGCACGGTTACAGCCTGCTGGGCGCGGTGGTCGGCGCGACCAAGTCCGCGGAGATCGCCGATCTTCGCCGACGCATGCCCGAGCAGATTTTCCTGGTGCCCGGCTTCGGCGCCCAGGGTGGGTCGGCTGATGATGTCCGCCGCTGCTTCAACGACGATGGCCGCGGCGCGATCATCACCGCCAGCCGGTCGATCATCTTCGCCTACGACAAAACGCAATCCCGCGACTGGCAGGGCGCGATCGAGGAAGCGGTCGTGAACATGAAGCGGCAAGTTGCCGATGTCTTTTCCTGATCAGCCGGGCGTTTTACGCCGCCGGTCAGCCGCTCCAGCCTAAGATTCACCATGAGCCGGACAACCTTCCCATCCGAAACCCCGGCCGACGCCCCGCCCACCAAAGCGCGGCCAACCGAACCGGATATCGCACCGGCATGGGGCGATCGCGACCGCGTGGTCATGGACGGACAGTGCATGATGTGCCGGCGACTACGGCGATGGGTCGAGCGCCTGGAGTGGTCCGATCGCTTCGTCTGGGTGGATGGCTCGGACCCCAACGACCTGGCCCGTTGGCGGACAGATCTGACGCTCGAACAGTCTCTGACCACCATGGTGACGGTCCGCCCCGATGGCCGGCGGGATTTCGGCTTTGATGGGGTCCGTCGGGTTCTATGGCGAATGCATCTTGGCTGGCCGCTGGCCCTGCTCTTGGGCCTGCCGGGCATTTACGCCCTGGGCTGGCGTTTCTATCGCCACATCGCCGCCCGAAGACGACGGCTGGGCTGCGGCGGGCCGACGTGTGGCATTTCCGACACTTCGGACCGCCCGGGCCGCGCAACCCATCAGCATTAGGATCATTCTCAGCGCATTGGGCCGAGCCATCCTTCGAGGCGGGGGTCCAACGGCCCGATAGCGCCGTGGGCTGTTGCCGTATCGGCTCGCGGGGTTTAGTCTTTCGGCGGTATCGGAATCCAAGCGCGGCCGGAAGCCGTCGAGGTTCCGACGTGAACCGAGGGTTGAAAACCGATGACGGGTATGCAGTTGCACAAGGTGTCCGAGGATGGCCGGCTGTTGAAGCTCAAGGCCGAGGGGGTCATTCTGCCCGGCGGCCTGATGAGTGATGATTGCCCGCTGAGCGAGAAATTCGGCGAGGAAATCTTCAAGCGGCGGGTGTTGATCAATTTCGAACAGGTCGACTTTGTCAACTCGCCGGGCCTGGGATGGCTGCTGAAAATCAATGGCTCGTTCGACAAGCACGGGGGCCAACTGGCGATCTATGCCGTTCCCTCCATGGTCAGGCAGACGTTCCGTCTCGTGAAGCTTTCAAACCGCATCCGCATCGCCGAATCCGAAGCCCGGGCGCTGGAGATGCTGGAGGATCAAGCGAAATGATCACGGCCACGCAGAGCATGGAGGAGCGTTCAGCGGAGCTGGAGAACCTGACTCCGGAGGAGGCGGTGGCGGCGCTGCTGGATGCGGCATCGGACATGAACGCCAGCGACCTGTTCCTCGAAAGCAACGTGGACAACGTCAGCATCGCCGTGCGCCACCTGGGCATCATCCATCCGTTCGCCAACCTGAGCAACGCCCACGGCCGCCGGTTCATCAGCCACATCAAGGCCGTGGCGGAGATGGATGTGGCCGAACGGCGCCGTCCGCTGGATGGACGCTGGCTGGTCTTTACGCGAGGCGGGGACAAGCTGGACCTGCGAATCAACACCATCCCCACACTGCACGGCGAGGACCTGGCCATCCGCATCCTCGAATGCGACCATGCCCTGCTCACCATCGATCAACTCGGCCTCATCCGCGCCCAGCGAACCGCCATCGTCCAACTGCTCAACCGCCCCAGCGGACTGGTGCTGGTCACCGGACCCACCGGCAGCGGCAAAACCACCACGCTCTATTCCTGCCTGCAGACGCTCAACGACGGCAAGCGGAAGATCAGCACCATCGAGGACCCGATCGAGTTCGAGGTCGATGGCTTCCGCCAGTCGCAGGTGAATCAGAAGCTGCAACTGGACTTTCCGGAACTGCTGCGCAGCGTGCTTCGCCAGGCGCCGGACATCATCATGATCGGTGAAATCCGCGATCGCATCACGGCGGAGACCGCCGTCCGCGCGGCCAACAGCGGCCATCAGGTCTTCGCGACGCTGCACGCACCGGTGGCCGCGTCCGCCGTGCAGGTCATGCTCAGCCTCGGCGTCAACACCCACTTCCTGGCCAGCGCCCTGGTCGGCGTGGTGGCCCAGCGGCTGGTCCGCGTGCTCTGTCCCGACTGCCGCGTGGCCGTGGATGTTTCCGATTCGCCCTACACCTTCGATGACATCCGGCCGTGGATGGAGGAGCCGGACAACCATCACCTTTACGCCCCCGGCGGCTGTGAGAAGTGCTACGGCACGGGCTATATCGCCCGCACCGCCGTGTTCGAGGTCTTGACCGTTCAGGGCAAGGTCAAGCGGCAGATCGCCGAGCAGGCCGAAGCGCGTCAGATCGAGGCCACCGCCGTGGATCAGGGCATGATCGAGTTCCGACGCGCTGCCCTGCTGGCCGTGGCCAACGGCACCACCAGCACCGAGGAAATCCTCCGCACCGTGCCGTTTGACTATCTGGAAGATGAGTAAGCCCCGTCGAGCGCCGGCCGGCCGCGATGCATGCGGTCGGCGGTTCAACCCCTACTCCAACACCGCGATCCGCGCCACCAGGTCCGTGCCATAGGGATACGGTGTGCAATCCACCGCCAGATAGCCGCGCTCCACATCCTGCACGAACCTGAGTTCCTCATCGTTATCCAGCCAGCGGATTCGCTTGACCGGCTGGCGGATGCCTTCGATGGTTCGCAGACCCTCGCGCCCGCCGGCCGCGCGGCCTTCATGATCGTTCTTATGAATCACCAGATCATGCACGACCAGGAAATGCCGCTCATCCGGCCCGGCCAGCACGAAATCGCGCCCGGGCACGGTCAACGCCGTCGGCCGCGCCTCGTAGAGCGCCTCGGCGTGGAGATTCACCCATTCACCGGCTCGCTCGATTGCCGCCCGCTCGTAATCGGGAATCGCCCCCTCCCCGGTGGGGCCGACATTCAAGAGGTAATTGGCACCCACCCGGCGGCAGGCCAGCAGGTCCAGGATCAGGTCGCGCGGCGATTTGTACGCGAAATCCCGTGATGCCAGCCCCCAATGGTGGTTCATCGTCTGGCACATCTCCGCCGCCAGGTACTTGGCCATCCCCCGCCGATCCATCGGCCGAGGACGACCCTGCTCATACGTCACCACATCAAGCTCCGCATGACCCGTCGCCCCCAATGCCCCGATGCTCGAGTTATTGATGATCATCGCCTCGGGCTGAAGCTCCCGGATCATGCCGTACAGCCGGTCTTCCTTCCAGTCGCTCTGCCGCCGCGACCAGTTGCCATCGAACCACAAGCCACCCAGAGGCCCATACGCCGTGCAGACCACACGCACCGATTCCTGAAGGTAATCCAGATACTCATTGAACTTCGCCTCATCGCAGCGATGCGACTTCCACTGCCAGTCCAGTGTGGTGTGATAGAGAAACGGCACAACATCTTCAGCACGGCAGGCCTCGACGAACTCGGCGATCAGATCACGGCCCGCCGGGCTGTTGGGCGCATCAAACCGATTGAGCCCCCGCGTGTCGTAAAGCGAAAAGCCATCGTGATGCCGCGCCGTCAGCACGATATACCGCATGCCGCCGCGCTTCGCCCACCGACAGATGTCCCGCGGATCAAAAGCCGAAGCGGTGAACCGACCAACCAGTTGGTTGTACTCATCCGCTGGCACCTGGTGATGCTCCATATACCACTCGCCGCGCCCAACCAGCGAATAAAGCCCGAAATGCAGAAACAACCCATAACCCAGCTTCTCGAACCGGGCGATGCGCGGCGGTGGAACAGGGATCGCTTGACTCGTCATCACACAACCTCAGAAAAAAACGTCCAACCCGGCCCCGGAACCCCTCGCCCGGATGGCAGCATGCTATCGACCATCGCCATGCAACGCCCGGAACGGCATGACCCGCCGGTAAACGGCAAGCATCCGCCCTGATGCGCCCCGACCCATTCTCATATGGAGAGCGGACGATCCGCGTAGAAGGGCTGGAACAGACGCTTGATAACCCGCGGCGGACCAAATAGATCAGTCAGCCACCCCCTTCTAACTTCTAACTTCTAACTTCTCACTTCTCAATTCTCACTCCCCCCCCCAACGGCCGCGCCATCATTTGCCGCCAGCCGGCGGGCGGCTTATCCTTCGCCGATCTCCCGGACGAGGCCGAAGCTCCATGGCGGACCATCCACTTCAGACCGAATCGCCATCCAAGGCCGCCATGACCGCGCCCGAGAGCCAGCTTGAAGCACTGCTCATCGCCAAGCTCCGCGACCTGAAGTACGCCCACCGCCGCGACATCCGCGACCGCGCCGCCCTCGAGGCCAATTTCCGCCGGCACTTTGAGGCCCTTAACCGCGTCACCCTCACCGACGGCGAGTTCCATCGCCTGCTGGATGAGATCATCACCCCCGACGTCTTCACCGCCGCCACCCGCCTCCGCCAGATCAACAGCTTCACCCGCGACGACGGCACACCCCTCAATTACACCCTGGTCAACATCAAGGACTGGTGCAAGAACACCTTCGAGGTCGTCAATCAGCTCCGCATCAACACCGACAACAGCCACCACCGCTATGACGTGATCCTCCTGATCAACGGCATCCCCGCCGCGCAGATCGAGCTCAAAACCCTGGGCATCAGCCCCCGCCGCGCCATGCAGCAGATCGTCGATTACAAAAACGATCCCGGCAACGGCTACACCCGCACGCTCCTCTGCTTCGTCCAGCTTTTCATCGTCTCCAACCGCACCGACACCTGGTACTTCACCAACAACAACACCCGACACTTCGCCTTCAACGCCGAGGAACGCTTCCTCCCGATCTACCAGTTCGCCGACCCCGACAACAGGAAAATCACCCACCTCGACGACTTCGCCGACGCCTTCCTGGCCAAGTGCACCCTCGGCACCACCCTCAGCCGCTACATGGTCCTCGTCGCCTCCGAGCAGAAGCTGCTCATGATGCGCCCCTACCAGGTCTACGCCGTCCAGCGCATCGTGGACTGCATCAGGCAGAACAGCGGCAACGGCTACATCTGGCACACCACCGGCAGCGGCAAGACGCTGACCTCCTTCAAAGCGTCCACGCTCCTGAAGGACAATCCCGACATCCATAAATGCCTCTTCGTCGTCGATCGCAAGGACCTCGACCGCCAGACCCGCGAAGAATTCAACCGCTTCCAGGAAGGCTGCGTCGAAGAGAACACCAACACCGCCACGCTCGTCCGACGGCTGCTCTCGGACAATTACGCCGACAAGGTCATCGTCACCACCATCCAGAAGCTCGGCCTGGCCCTCGATGAACAGAGCAAGCGCAACAACAACCGCCAGCAGCGCGGCCAGACAAAATACTCCGACCTCCTCGAACCGCTCCGCGACAAGCGAATCGTCATCATCTTCGATGAATGCCACCGATCGCAGTTCGGCGACACCCACCAGACCATCAAGGACTTCTTCCCCAGGGCCCAGCTCTTCGGCTTCACCGGCACCCCCATCTTCGAACAGAACGCCACCGCCAGGCAGATCAACGGCGAAGTCCAGACGCTCAAAACCACCCAAGACCTCTTCCAGCAGGAACTGCACGCCTACACCATCACCCACGCCATCGAAGACCGCAACGTCCTGCGCTTCCACGTCGATTACTACAGGCCCGACCCCGGAAGCGGGCAGAACACGCCCAGCCCCGGCGATGCGCTGGCCAAGTCGGCCGTGGTCGATGCCATCCTCGACAAACACGATGCCGCGACCGCCGGCCGACGATTCAACGCCCTTCTGGCCACATCATCCATCAACGATGCCATCGCCTACTACGACCTGTTCGAGGCCAAGCAACTGGGCAGACAGATGGCCGACCCGGAATTCCGCCCGCTCAAGGTTGCCGCCGTCTTCTCACCACCGGCTGAAGGCAACCCGGATGTCAGGCAGCTTCAGGAGGACCTGCCGCAGGAACTGGCGGACAACAAGCTCAACCCCGACGAGAAAAAACAGGCGCTGACCAAGATCATCGCCGACTACAACCAGCGTTTCGGCACGAATCACTCGATCCACGAGTTCGACAACTACTACAAAGATGTCCAGCGGCGCATCAAGGACCAGCAGCACCCCAACGCCGACCTCCCGAACAAGGGCGACGAGAAAATCGACATCACCATCGTCGTCGATATGCTCCTGACCGGCTTCGACTCCAAATATCTCAACACCCTCTACGTCGACAAGAACCTCAAGCACCACGGGCTGATCCAGGCCTTCAGCCGCACCAACCGCATCCTCAACGCCACCAAGCCTTACGGCCATATCCTCGATTTCCGCAACCAGCAGGCCAACGTCGATGAGGCCATCGCCCTGTTCTCCGGTGCCAAGGCCGACACGGCCCGGCAAATCTGGCTCGTGGATGAGGCCCCGAAAGTCATCGAACAATTCAAACAGGCCAAGGCCGACCTCGATGACTTCCTCAAATCCCAGGACCTCGAACCCACGCCCGATGCCATCGCCAACCTCAAGGGCGATGATGCCCGCGCCCAGTTCATCAACCGCTTCAAGGAAGTCCAGCGGCTCCAGACCCAGCTCGACCAGTACACCGACCTCACGCCCGAGCAGAAACAGGAAATCGACCAGACCCTCCCCAGGGACACGCACCGCGCCTTCCGGGGCGCTTACCTCGAAACCGCCCAGCGCCTCCGCGAGCAGCAGGCCAAACCGGGCGCGGCCACCAACCCGGCCGTCGATGACCTCGACTTCGAATTCGTCCTCTTCGCCTCGGCCACCATCGACTACGACTACATCATGAACCTGATCGCCCGGTACACCGCTTCCGGGGCCGGGGGCGGGGCCGGGGGCGCTTCCGGGGGCGGGGGCGGGGGCGGGGGCGGGGCGGACGCCAAAAGGCTCAGGATCAGCCGCGACCAGCTCATCGGCCTTATCGAATCCGACGCCAAGTTCATCGATGAACGCCAGGAAATCGCCGATTACGTCCGCTCACTGGAAACCGGCACCGACCTCGATGAGAAACAGGTCAAGGCCGGCTACCAGCAGTTCAAAGCCAGAAAACAGGCGCAGGAACTGGCCAAACTCGCGGCAAAACACGCCCTGCCCCAGGAAGATTTGCGCAACTTCGTCGAGAACATCCTCGGCCGGATGATCTTCGACGGCGAACAGCTCGTCGATCTCCTCGCCCCGCTCGAGCTCGGCTGGCGCGAAAGAACCGAGCGCGAGCTGGCGCTCATGGATGACCTGGTGCCGCTGCTCAAAAGGCGCGCCGGGGGGCGGACGATTTCGGGATTGAGCGCTTATGAGCAGTAAGAAAGACAAAGTGAGAAGTGAGAAGTTTGAAGTGAGAAAGGCGGAAGCCGGGCATGGCGTCGGGGACCGTTTTGTTGACGTCGGGAAAATGGTCGGTCGCAGCTCAGGCCGACTTCCTGCCCCAACTTTTCACGACACCGGAACTCGATGAGCAAAGAGAACACACAACACGCGCTCGTGCCTCGGCTTCGGTTTCCGGAGTTCGGTGGGCAGCCGTTGCATGACATTCGTCTCGGGGATGTCACGGCAGAATCATCAATCCGAAATGGTGACAAGTTACCGGCTGCGTCGGTCATGGGAGTGCGCAAAGGTGAAGGCATCGTTCCGATGGAAGACCGATTGGTCGCCCGAGACATCTCCCGTTACAAGATCGTCCAGAAAAACTGGTTCGCATACAACCCCATGCGCCTCAACATCGGGTCGATTGCACGGTGTCATCACGAAGATGATGTACTCGTGAGTCCAGACTATGTGACCTTCCGATGTCTCGACGAAGACACATTACCGGCGATCACGCCCGAATACTTGGATAAGTTCCGCGAGTCCGATCAGTGGGATGCGTTCGTCACAGAAGCTGGCGATGGTGGTGTTCGGGTGCGCATCTACTACGGAACCCTCGCACAACTACGGTTGACGGTGCCGTCACCGGCCGAGCAGCGGAAGATCGCCGAGTGTCTGGGTTCGTTGGACGATCTGATCGCGGCGGAGGGGCGGAAGCTGGCGGCGCTGCGGGATCACAAGAAAGGGCTGATGCAACAGCTCTTCCCCCAAGAAGGCCAAACCCGCCCCCACCTCCGATTCCCG
>JAFIFY010000070.1 GCA_020831765.1 Phycisphaeraceae bacterium
CTGGGCGATGCCATGACCGGCCTCATGCAACCGAATGGCCTGATGGCGGCGTTCCTTGAGCATTTCACGACTGATTCGACGGGAATCCAATGACATGATCGTACAACGGTGACGACCGGTACTTTATTGCCGGGTTAGTAGTACCGTGCGCACGCGACTCCTCGGTATCCACTTTCTGTTGTATCTTTTCCTGATCGCCCCCGGTATGCACGCGGGGACCGTTGATCACAGCATCTCCCAGTCTCCGGTCAAGAACCAGGGAAGCCGGGGCACCTGCGTGGCGTTCGCGATCTGCGCGGCGCTGGAAACCTTCCCCGGCATACCCGCGGATCTGAGCGAGCAGGTTCTCTACGCGACGGTGAAACTTCACCAGCAGAACGTCGATCAATGGCTCCGCCGCTCGGCGGCGCGCCTGACGCTCAAGGAAGGCGACTTGTTCGATGTCTATGCGCCGCTCTTTGAACTGCTTGGCACATGTCACGCAAAGCACCTGCCCTACGATCCCCGCAATCTCAAGGCCGGGCCTGATGTGCCCGAGGAAATCCGACGGTTCCTGGAACTGACCCACGCGTCACCGGAGGCCGTGGCTCGAATGCGCGATGCCGCGGGCAAGTATGGGTTTCGGATGGCGGATTGCCAGGTCCTGGACATCACCGCCGCGCGTGATGTTGCGCGCCTCAAAAAGCTCCTGGACGATGGGGTTCTGGCCATACCCATGGGCTATCGCGTTCACGTGGCCAACTGGACCAATGTTGATCAACTGGGAAACCGGAATCCAGACACAACAAGACCCATCATTCATCCGGGCATGATGCAGCAGTTCGCGCCGACCCCTCGGATCGAGGGACAGGAACCCGACGCGTGGCTGACCTACAACCAGGCCCGATTGCGAATGATGCGGGAAGGGACTCGACTGGTCGAGGAACTGGACAAAGGTAACTGGCTGCGGCGGGACCTGGATCCCCGAGACGCCTACGGCGGGCACGCGGTCACCATCGTGGGCTATAACGATCTGGGCTTCATCGTCAAGAACTCCTGGGGAACCGATTGGGGCGACAATGGGTACGCCATCGTCAGCTACGACTATCATCATCTGTACGTGATGCAGGGGTTGCTGATCCGCAAGCCCATGATCCGAATTCCGGCGCTGAACCCGTTCGAAAAGCGCGAGCGGATTCAGCAGGCCCGGTATCTGCTCAAGATTCAGCCCCGTATCGCCGGCGATGATGCATCGTGGATGGTCTCGTTCGCCACGCTCGATCTACGTGATCCGGATGTCGAGGTGGTCGAGTATCAGATCGAAGTCGAGGAGGCCGGGCAATGGCGGCCGTTGGTTCGCCGGGCTGCCTACGCCGGCCCGCGGGAAGATCGCCAGGGCGCTGCCATGCTGCTGGATGGCCCGATTCATCGCCGCGCGATTCAAGCCACCTCGGTCAGATTCACCGTCCGTTTCGGCGATCTTCCCCTCGGCGACCCCGCGGCGCTCCACGAGGCCCGATACCTGGTCACTCGGCGATTCCCGCCATTCGATCCTCGACTTCCTCACATTCTCGAATTGTCGCCTCTGCGCCCGTGAAACCATCCGGGCCAGCGTTGCTTGCCGGGACTGGAAGCCATGGCCGGTCGGGTAAGCTATCGGCTTTCCCACGAAGCGGAGTCCGCATGAAGCCCTACGAACAACTGATCGAACATGCCCGTGAAATCGCAACCATTCAATCGATCGGCTCGATCCTTGGCTGGGACCAGGAAACGATGATGCCCGACGGCGGGGTTGCGATGCGCGGCCATCAGTTGTCCTACCTGGCCAAGACCGCCCATGAGAAATCGATCAGGCCCTGTATCGGTCAGTGGCTGGATGCCTGCGGGACGGATTCGCAACTGACCGCCGACCCGCAATCGGTATCGGCGACCAACCTTCGCGAACTGCGCCACAATTACGATCGCGCCACCCGGCTTCCAACTCAACTGGTCGAGGAGCTGGCCAAGGTCACCTCCACGGCCCGCCACGCCTGGGCCGAGGCCCGCAAGAACAAGAGTTTCGAACAGTTCAAACCTCACCTGGAAAAGATCGTCACGCTGCTGCGCGAGAAAGCGCGATGCCTGACCATGCCCGAGCACGATGAACCGTGGGATGCGCTGGCCGATGGATTCGAGCGTGGCCTCCTGGCCCGTGATGTCGTTGCCGTCTTCGACCCGCTTCGCGAATCGCTGGTTGATCTCCTTGGCCGCGTGCGGCAGGCCCCTCAACCCGAGGATCGATTCAATACGGTGGATGTGCCGGGCGATCAGCAACTGGCGTTCGTCCGGTTCGTGGCCGAACGACTGGGGTTCGATTTTTCGCGCGGCCGGCTGGACCTTTCGACCCATCCGTTCTGCGGCGGTATCCCGGGCGTGGATGTGCGCATGACGACCAGGCATGCGGCGAACATGATGGGCGATTGCCTCGGCTCGACCATGCACGAAACCGGCCACGGACTCTACAACCAGGGCTTACCCGAGCAGACGCTGCTGGAACCCGCCGGCAGCCATGCCGGCCTGAGCATCCACGAGAGTCAGAGCCGGCTCTGGGAGAATATGATCGGTCGAAGCCGCGCATTCTGGACCTGGGCCGAGCCGGAACTGAAGCGGATCGTTCCCGGCCGGTTTGATGAGCTGACCGCGCAAGATTTCTACGTCGCTTCCAATCGAGTCGAGCCCTCACTGATCCGTGTCGAGGCCGATGAACTGACCTACAACCTGCACATCATGATCCGCTTCGACCTTGAACGGGCCATGCTCAAGGGCGATTTATCCGTGGCCGATTTGCCGGGCGCTTGGAATGAACGGTATCGAAGCGATCTGGGCCTGAAGGTTCCCGACGATGCGGTCGGCTGCATGCAGGACATTCACTGGAGCATGGGGTCGATGGGTTACTTTCCGACCTACACCTACGGAAACCTGCTGGCGGCACAGTTTTTTGAGAAGGCTTGCCGGGACATTCCCGATCTGTCCGAGCAAGTGGCCACCGGCCTGTTCACGCCGCTGTTGAGCTGGCTCAGGGCCAACATTCACGTTCACGGAGCCCGCTACCGCGCCGCGGAGCTTTGCCAACGCGTGACCGACCAGCCGCTGAGCGCCGAACCACTGCTCCGCCACCTCGAAAGCAGGTTGGCGCCGGTCTATGGTCTGTAAACCCGTGATGGCCGACTATCGAAGCCCATCCGCCGCCGCGCTGCCGGGTCGCCGATATCGCCGCCAGGCGATGCCCAGCTTTCGCATTC
The DNA here is from genome assembly GCA_020831765.1 of Phycisphaeraceae bacterium. Lineage (GTDB taxonomy): Bacteria > Planctomycetota > Phycisphaerae > Phycisphaerales > Phycisphaeraceae > JAFIFY01. The sequence continues at coordinate 3,261 of JAFIFY010000070.1, forward strand.
GCGCCCGAAGCGTGTGCGGGTTGATATCCAGAAGCCGGGCGGCACCGTGGGGGCCCTCGATTCGACCTCGGCAGGCCAGCAACACCTGTTCGATGTGCTGCCGCATGGACTGATCGAGGGTCATCCAGTTTTCAGTCTGGTCGGATACGCCAAGCTGCCCCGCGGTCGCTTGGCCGAGCTGATCTCTCGAGCCTGCGATTGACGCTTCGGATCGCATTCTGCGCGCCCAGTCCCCTGAAACCGACATCGACTGTTGTCCCTGTGCGGCGGTCGAACCATATCCCGCCGCGCCCAGTGACCTGGCGATCTCCAGCTTTTGGCCACCACCCAGAATCGTCGCACGGTCGATCACCGAAGCCAGTTCACGAACGTTTCCCGGCCAGTCATAGCCGGCCAGAAGCATCAGGTCAGCGGTCGTCGGCGGTTGTTCACGGAATCCGAACCGCTTTGCAGCGCGTCTGGCCAGGTGGCTGGCCAGTTCCGGGATGTCCTGACGGCGCTCGCGAAGCGGAGGCAACACGATCGGGAACCCGGCGATTCGATACCAGAGGTCCTCACGGAACCGCCCCTGGCGCACCATGGCGGGAAGATCACGATGCGTCGCGGCGATCGTCCGCACATTCACGCGAACCGGCCGCTCGCCACCGACACGTTCGAACGTCCCCTCCTGAAGGACGCGAAGAAACCGCACCTGCGCCGGGAGCGGCAACTCGCCGATCTCATCGAGCAGCAGCGTGCCTTCATCAGCGCGCTCGAACCATCCCCGGCGCTGTGTTGTCGCCCCGGTGAACGCGCCCGCCTCGTGCCCGAACAACTCCGAGTCCACAAGCTCCGGCGGAATCGCGCCACAGTTGATGCGAATAAAGGGACGGTCACGCCGGCCGGACTGTTCATGAATCGCCCGGGCGATGACCTCCTTGCCCGACCCGGTCTCTCCAAGGATCAACACCGGGATATCCGACGACGCCACCAGGCTTACGCGCTCCATCACTGGCTTGAGACCGCCGTCCGCGCCGATGATCGCTTCGGTCAGTTCATCCCGCCCCAATCGGGACAGCGCCGAGCGCTTATCCGCTTCGGCCTTCTCGCGCAACGTCTGGAGTTCATGGAGGCGACGGTCGATCTCCAGCGCTGCGCTGACCGGCTCGATCAGGAGCGCGGCCAGGCGTCTGGCGCGTTCATCCGGTGGCTCATTGAAATGAAACCGCAGCATCAAGACACCACAGGCCCCGTCCTTGCTTTCGGTGGCCAATGGGCACAGCAGCCACGGTCGATCGATCGGTGATCCCAGTAGCAGCGAAGCGACCGGCGGCAACGCTTCACTCGGCAGGCAGACCAGCGGCTCACGGCGGCGTAACCAGGATTGAAGCAGCTTGCGGTCTGAGGCCCGAAGGGTGCGGCCACGAGGGTTTGCGGCGTCAGGCCCCTCGACGAGCGCTGTTGCGCGGCTGACAATCTGAGCCCGGCTCCACTCGAACGACCGAACTTCGAGCATGTCCAGCCGCAGATGATGGACCAGCAGCCGCGCAATCGACCGAGCAGACTCATCCATGGCCACGAAACCGCAGGCCTCACGCCAGACCGACTGAATGATTGATTGGGCTGACTCCATCGGGTAGTGGAACTATACCAGAAAATAAGCTGGTTTTCTGGAAAATATGCTGGCCATTTCCGTTATATCTGCTGGCTAATTGACGACGAAGCCGATTGAATAACACACAAAACCATACAGCAACTTGCTTTACGCCACCATGAAATAACTGGCACAAAAATTGCACTATGGCTGTCGAGCCCTCGGACCCACAGGAACCGCAACGCCATGCCTCACTGCCTCACATTCCCCAACATTGCCGGCACGGTCGGAAACACGCCGCTGGTTCGGCTCAATCGCGTGATTCCCGAGGAGCACGCCACGGTCTTGCTCAAGCTGGAGTTCTTCAATCCCCTTTCCAGCGTCAAGGACCGGATTGGCCGCGCCATGATCGAGGCCGCCGAAGGGGACGGCCAGATCAAGCCCGGGAAGACCCACATCATCGAGCCGACCAGCGGCAACACCGGGATCGCCCTGGCGTTCATCGCGGCTTCGCGGGGCTACAAGCTCACGCTGACCATGCCCGAGTCGATGAGCCACGAGCGGCGGGCGCTGCTACGCGCTCTTGGAGCCAATCCTGAACTGACGCCCGCGCCATTGGGGATGCGGGGTGCGATTCAACGCTCGCGCGAGCTGCTCGAGAAGACGCCCGACTCATGGGCTCCGCAACAGTTCGACAACCCCGCCAACCCGCGCATCCACGAAGAGACCACGGGTCCGGAAATCTGGGCCGATACCGGCGGCAACGTGGATGTGCTGGTCGCGGGAGTCGGTACGGGGGGAACGATCACCGGCGCGACCCGTTTCCTGCGAACAAAGAACCCCGACCTGGCGTCCGTGGCGGTTGAACCGGCTGAAAGTCCGGTGATCTCCGGCGGTGAACCGGGTCCGCATCGCATCCAGGGGATCGGCGCGGGGTTCGTCCCGGCCAACCTCGATCGCGACCTGCTCGATGATGTCGAGCGGGTCTCGGCGAAGGAGGCTTTCTACTGGGCTCGTCGATTGGCCCAGGAGGAGGGGCTGTTGGTGGGTATCAGCACGGGCGCGAACCTCGCCGCCGCCGCGCGGATCGCCGCGGAACCGGAGAACCGGAACAAAACGATCGTGACGTTCGCATGCAGCAGTGGCGAACGCTACCTGACCACACCGCTGTTCGATCTGATCGGCAAGCAACTGATCGACGCCGAACCCGATGACCATGCCGAAGTTCGTATCTGAAGCCCGCCGCCGCACACGCTCAGGGATCAGGAAGCTTCCCCATGAACGCATCGCCAACCCCCGCCGCCTTGTACACCGTTGCCACGCTGGCATGCGCTTGCATGCTCGCCATCTTCGCGAGCCCGGGTTGTGGCGACTTCGAAGCTGGAGCGGACCGCGCGATCCTGAACGTCTCGTACGACGCCACGCGAGGGTTCTACCGCGAGCTTAACGACGAATTCGCCAGGCACTGGCGCGAAAAAACGGGCGAGCGTATCCGTGTCCGTATGTCCCATGGCGGCTCAGGGGCACAGGCACGGTCGGTCATGGACGGGTTACCGGCGGATGTGGTGACCCTGGCGCTGGCCGGTGACATCGATGCGATCGCGCGGCAAAGCCGACTGCTGCCGGAGAACTGGCAGGGGAAGCTGCCCCACAACAGCGCCCCGTACACCTCAACGCTGGGATTCCTGGTTCGCAAAGGCAATCCCAGGGATATCCACACCTGGTCGGACCTGGCCAGAGAGGGTATCCAGGTCATCACGCCCAACCCCAGGACCTCGGGCGTAGCGCAGTGGAACTACCTGGCGATGTGGGGCTACGCCCTTCGTCGCGAGCTTGGATCGGATTTCGTCGCGAAGATGAACGATCCGGCCCATGCCCGGGACGTCGCCAGGGCTCAGCAGGTCGCCCGTGAGTTCGTGGCAAGCGTTTACCGGAACGTGGCCGTGATGGACAGCGGGGCACGAAGCGCGACCAACACGTTCATCCAGCGCGGCATTGGTGATGTGCTGATCAACTGGGAAAACGAGAGCCTGCTGGGCAGCCGCGATCTGGATGCGGCCGGGCTGGAGATGATCGTGCCGACGGTGAGCATTCTCGCCGAACCCACGGTCGCCGTGGTTGAACGCACCGCCGAGCGTCGCGGTAACACGGACCTGGCCCGGGCGTATCTGGAGTTCCTTTACTCCGACTTCGCCCAGGACCTGGCCGGCCGGTACTACTTCCGCCCGGTCACGGAAAAGGCGCTGACGAAGTACGCCCATCAGTTCCCGGCTCTTGAATTGTTCACCGTCGATGAAGTTTTCGGCGGCTGGGCTGAAGCCCTCCGTGTTCACTTCCGCGACGGCGGCACCTTCGACCAGATATACGCCCGCTGAAGGCATCGACAAGGTGACACAACCCATGCATCTGAGGCGATATCACAACCGCTAGCGGAGGACACCGGCCATGAGCGTTATCGCCGCGCGATCTTTCGCCCTGCCTCGAATCCGGCAGCCCAGCGTTCTGCCCGGATTCGGGTTGACGATGGGCTTCACGCTCTTCTACATGACGCTGCTGCTCCTGATTCCACTTGCTGGGCTGCTGCTGGCGGCGACTCGGATGAGCTTCAGCGAATTCTGGGTCAAGGGCATCGCCGACCCGCGTGTGCTGGCCGCCTACCGCCTGAGCTTCGGGGCATCACTGCTGGCGGCGACGCTGAACGCGATATTCGGCTTCATCGTGGCCTGGGTGCTGGTGCGCTACCGCTTCCCGGGCAAACGGCTGATCGATGCGATCGTCGATCTGCCCTTCGCCCTGCCCACCGCCGTGTCAGGCATCGCGCTGACCACGCTCTACGCGCGTACCGGCTGGATCGGCCAGTGGTTTGACATCTTCGGCATTCGGATCGCCTACACCTGGATCGGCATCGTGATCGCCCTGACACTCATCGGCCTGCCGTTCGTCGTGCGAACGCTTCAGCCGGCGTTGGAAGACCTGGAAAAGGAGCTCGAGGAAGCGTCCGCTTGCCTGGGCGCGACCCGCTGGCGGACGTTCACCCGGGTGATCTTTCCAAGCGTCCTGCCCGCACTGCTGACCGGCTTCGCCCTGGCGCTGGCAAGAGCGCTGGGCGAGTACGGCTCGGTCATCTTCATCGCGGGCAATATGCCCCACCGCACGGAAATCGCCCCACTGCTGGTGGTCGTGCGATTGGAAAATCACGACGACCACGGAGCCATCGCCATCAGCATCGTCCTGCTCGCCGCGGCGTTCGTGATGCTGCTGTCGATCAACCTGCTTCAGTGGTGGAGCCGTCGATACCAGCACTGACCGGCCGAGAACCAGAACCGACGACATGAGCAACCCATCGACATCATCATCAACCGCCCGCGCAGCGCCGATCAACCCATCGGCCGCCGAGTCGCCGTGGGTGCGCTGGGTGCTGATCGCCATTGCCCTGGGCTTCATCAGCCTTGTGTTGCTGCTGCCCTTGGCGCTGGTCTTCCGTTACGCTTTCGGCGAGGGCCTGGGCGTGTATCTGGCCGCCATCCGTGACGCCGATACCGTCGCGGCCATTCGGCTGACGCTGATCACCGCGGCGATCGTGGTGCCGCTGAACACCGTCTTCGGCGTCATGGCCGCATGGGCGATCGCCAAGTTCGAGTTCCGGGGCAAGAGCTTGCTGATCACGATCCTCGATATGCCGTTCGCCATTTCTCCGGTGGTGGTGGGAATGATCTTCGTCCTGCTGTTCGGGGCTCGTGGCTGGCTGGGGCCGACGTTGAGCCAATGGGGCATTCAGATCATCTTCACACCGATCGCGATCGTCATCGTCGTCGCCTTTGGCACCATGCCGTTCGTCGTGCGCGAGCTGGTCTCCCTCATGCAGGCCCAGGGTTCGGAAGAAGAACTGGCCGCGCTGACGCTTGGCGCCAGCGGTTTCCAGACCTTCCGACGCATCACCCTGCCGAACATCAAATGGGGCCTGATCTACGGCGTGATCCTGTGCAACGCACGGGCGATGGGCGAATTCGGCTCGGTGTACGTCGTCTCCGGCCGCATACGCGGCGAAACCGACACCATGCCGCTGCACATCGAAGCGCTCTACAACGATTACCTGCTCACCGCCTCGTTCGCCGTGGCCTCGCTGCTGGCCATGCTGGCGATCGTCACGCTGGTGGTCAAGAGCATCGTGGAATGGAAGATCGCACGCGATCAGGCGATCGCCACCGGCGACGATCCCGGAGATTGAATCCCATGAGTATCCAGGTCAGGAACATCAGCAAGACGTTCGGCTCGTTCAAGGCGTTGGAGGATGTGAGCCTTCAGGTGAACTCCGGCGAGCTTATCGCCCTGCTCGGCCCCTCGGGCTCGGGCAAAACAACGCTCCTGCGGATCATCGCCGGCCTGGAACAGGCTGATCCGGGCGGTGGTGGGATACGCTTCCACGATGAGGATGTCGGACAAAGGCATGTCAGCGCGCGGGGCGTGGGTTTCGTCTTCCAGCATTACGCCCTGTTCAGGCACATGTCGGTCTTTGAAAACATCGCCTTCGGACTTCGCGTCAAGCCCCGACGCCATCGCCCCAGCAGAGCGGCCATCCGGGAGAAGGTTCTTGCCCTTCTGGCTCTGGTTCAGCTTGATGGTCTTGCCCGTCGATATCCGCATCAGCTTTCCGGCGGCCAACGTCAGCGTGTCGCCCTTGCCCGCGCACTGGCCGTTGAACCCAAGGTGCTCCTGCTCGATGAGCCGTTCGGAGCCCTCGACGCCAAGGTCCGCCAGGAGTTGCGGGCATGGCTGCGCCGACTGCATGACGAATTGCACATCACCAGTGTGTTTGTCACCCATGACCAGGATGAGGCGCTCGAGGTCGCCGACCGGGTCGTGGTGATGAACCGTGGCCGGATCGAGCAAGCCGGAACGCCTGACGAAGTCTTTCATCACCCGGGCAATGAATTCGTGCTCAAGTTCCTTGGCCAGGTCAATCGCTTTCACGGCCGCATCGAGCAGGGCCGGCCGGTGGTGGGCACACTCGCCCTCGATGCCCAGGCGATGGAGAACCGGCGTGAAGGTGAGCCGGTCGAGATTTTCGTTCGGCCTTTCGATTTTGAGTTGATCGGCGCTGGCGATCAGCGGCCTTCGCTGCCGGCGCGGATTCAGCGCGTGCAGTCGGCCGGCCCGGTCGTCCGACTGGAACTGACCGGCCCATCCAACGAACCGGTGCGGGTCGAACTGCCTCACCCCGAAGCCGAACGGCTGGACCTGACTGTCGGCCGCGAAGTTCGCCTGGCCCTTCGCCGAAGCCGGGTCTTCACGGAGGATTATTCGATCTGACTCTGGCGCGGCCTTCAGTCGTGGCGAAGCTCAAAGGCTCGCCTTCTTTCACCCCGGTAGTTGACTTATGATTCGCCGGATCCAGTTGACCTCAAGGTGCCCGTCATGAATCTCACCTGAAAACTCGGCCACCAATTCCTCCTCTATTTGTTGGTGGGACATCATCGTTTGGTCGGTGATGAACCCGCCATCCTCAAGAGAGTCCCTCAACTTCTCGATCTTCTTCGGCCCAAATCCGGCGACTCCCTGCTTGGGTCCGGCTTGAAGTCGATCCACCAAAGCTCTCCCGTCTCCATCTACCGATTCTGCAAACTCACAGATTTGCTCCATGAACTCGTCACTCACCGCATCGGTTGCGATCAGAACTTCGCGATTTACAAGCCGTCCTCGACCGTGACGCCATAGCTCGGTAGCGCGCTTGATTACCCTCACCCGCAGTCGAAGCACCTTTCTCTCTCTATCGTCTAACCCTTCAATTTGGTCCGCACGACTAATCAGCAGGTTGGCAAGCTGCCCCCAAGTTGTAAATCCCTGATCAAGCAATCTGTGCAGCAGCGTCACTTCCTCTACAACGTGCCAAAGATGAATCCGCCCTGCATCCTCATGCCACGGATCAATGCTGTAGACCCCCAGCGCCTTCCCAAACTCGGCATGCCCCATCCCTTCCGGCTCCGGAACCACACGTGCCGGAGCCTCAAAGCCTTCCACCGGCAAACGCTCCATCCGACCCATCCCCCGAACCTCACCCAGATCAATGACCTGGTACCCCATCCCCGCCTGCTTCAGACGCCCAACCCACTTGCCCGTCTCATCATGCTGTGCCGTGAAATAAAACACCTGCCGTCCCTGCCGGGCAATCTCGATCACCGCATCAATGATCACCCCCGCGCGATCATCATCGCTCGTCCCCAACACCTCATCCAACAATAACGGCAGCTTCTCAACCTCATGCTGCTCGATAAACGCCAGCCGCACCGCCATCAACAACTGCACCCGCTCACCCACCGAAAGCTCATCCACGCCCGAAACCGAGGTCTCGCTCCGCCGGGCCACAAACCGCTCCAGGCCCTTCTCGTCCTGCTCCATCTCCAGCCGCAGCAAGCCGCGCGTAAACAACACCAAATACCGATTGGCCCGCTCAAAAACCTCCCCGCGTGAAGCATCCAGCGAGCTCTCGGCCACCCAACGCCGGAGCAAATCACCCAACGCCTCCGAAACATAAACGTATCGCTCCTTGGCCAACTCGGCCGCCTTCGCATCCCGCGCAGCAATCGCCTCATCCAAGTCGTGTCGCTCCTTGGCCTCGCCGACCGAAAACTCGATCTTGTTAATCGCCGCTTGAAGGCCCTCCCGGTTGGCAGCCCTTTCCGTCTCCTCGTGAAGCCGCATCGTCAAGTCCGCCTCATCCAACTCACCAAGCTCCGACCGACCGCCCAATCGCTCGCCCAGCATGTTCCGTCGGACCAAGGCATCGCGCAATTGTTTGCTCACATCCCGATATTCATCCAGCTCCGTCAACCCCCGATCAATCGATAACACATCTCCGTCATCCAATCCCAAACCCTCGAAAAACACCCGTCGCTCGTCAATCAAACTTGACCGTTGCTCCCCCGACCGATCCACTCTTCGACCGGCTTCCTTGACTTTCTCACCTTCCTCACGCACACACCGAACACGCTCCCCGGCCTGATCGACAAACCAGCCAAACTCATCCGCCGTCCCCGCCCCCGTATACCCCATCGCCGCCACACCCGTGGAGAGTTTTTCCACCAGCTCTGCCCGTTCACGCTCCAAAACCTCGCCACGCTCATCCAGACCGGCCAACTCAATCTCCGCACGCTGCCACACCCGCAAATGCTCGGCAAAACCCGCCAGCCATTGCTCAGAAATCTCCAACCTTACCCCCAGTTGTTCCTCAACCTGCTGCCGTTTCCCCATGACAGCTTTCTGTTGCCGATCAACCTCCGCCGCCAGATCATCAAGCCTCTGCTTCTCCCCGGCCCACTCCCCTTCCCGCTCCAACCGACGCATACGCCCAACCAATTCCGCCAGCCGCTCGGTCACCGCATCAACCCGCCAACCCTCCGGCACCGTCAAACCCAGCCGCTCGTAAGTCCCGGCAAACACACTCCGCCCCCCATCACCCGACCCGGGCCCCGTCTCCGCCCTGCTTCGCCCCAGCCACAACCCCGCGCCCGACAATCCCGCCGCCACCACCAACAGCAGCAGCAGCCACAGCACATCCACCACCAACCCCAACACCACCGCCACAACACCCAGCCAGCCCACCGCAACCCAAAACAAAACCCGCCAAATCCCCGCCCCGGCTCGGCCCCCGGAGGCTTCCCCCACACGACCCCCGCCGGCCGCAACATCCCCGCCCACACATCGCAACCAGTTGCTCAGCAGCGTGATCCCCTCACCCACCACCTCCGCCGACATCGCCTCACCATCCGCCCCCGCCCGGCCCCGGCCCCCGTCCTGCTCGATCTCCTCCCTCTGCCGATCCAGCCAACGACGCCGCTCGGCCAGCAGTGCCTCCTTCACCCGCCAACGCTCGGCCTCACGCCCAAGCTCCGTCAATCCCGCCGGCTCAACATGACCCAGCTTCGCCAACCGCCCCGGCTCCACCAACCCCGTCAGCAACTTCTGAGCTTCATCCCTCAGCCGCGCCTTCTCGGCCCGCGATTTCTGTGTGTCTCTAACCTCGCGCTCAACCTCCCCAAGCCGTCTCTGCCACGACCGCCACTGATTGAGCTTCTGCTCCCCCGAATCTCCTACAAACCCATTCGGTACCGCCGCCTTCTTAATCGCGGCCTCACTCTTGGCAATCGATGCTCGCTCGCTCTCAAGCTGCGCTTCGATCTCCTTCAACCGCTTGTCGAAACCCGCCAGACGATCCTTCTCATCGCCCGTCAGTTTCTCCACCATCGCCGGAAAACCCCGCTTACGCTCCTCAAGTTCCCGGCATTGCTCCGCCGACGACCGATACTCCCCCGCCGCCGTCAACAATCCCACCTCACGCTCCGCCCGTTCCGCATCCTCAAGCTCGCCACGCAACGTCCCCAGCCGCTCAAACTCCGCATTCAACTTCTGCTGCTGAGCCTTCGCCTCCTGAACCCGCTTCTCCGCTTCCGCCAGCTCACCTTGTAGTTTCCGTGGAGCGCTCGGCCGGTCGCTATACCCAAGCGCCCGCGCCGCCCCATCCAAGTCATACCCACCCCGGCTCTCACGCACCAATGCCTGCGCAAATTCCCGGTTGTCTGCCGTGATCAATTCATGTAGCGCCAGCACATAACGACCCCGCTGCTCGGCCGGCCCAAAGTCCGGCCAAGCTGCGGTCAACCCATCACGCGTCGCTCGCTTCAAGCCCGGCTCAAGACTCAGCTGACAAATACCCGCCCCCGTCCGAAACCAACCCTCGGCAACCAAACCGCCCATCTCACCACTGCCCGGCCACATCAACTCATGAATCACCCGCGCCGTTGTCGTCTTACCCGAACCGTTCGGACCAAAAACCAGATTCACCCCGCCACTCAAACCCTCCAACACAAAACCCTCACCCCGTCCGATCGCCAGGGCACGCTCGATCCGCAGTTTTTCGACCACCACCGATCCCATGCTCATGTCCTCTGGCTGACCAACTGCCCCAACAGCTTCGATGCCTCACGGCTCACCAGTTCACGCATCGCTCCATCATCCAACCCCGCACCCTCCAAACCGCGAATCCCCGCAAACGCCTTCAGACCCTCAACTTCACGCACCTTCAGCCGCACCTGCTGCAATAGCTGCTCAACCTCACCAGAGTGCTCGTCCAAATCACGGCCGTCCCCCTCTGCCTCCGCCACGGACAACTCACGCCCACCCTCCATACCGCCACCGGATTCCATCACGCCGGTACAACCTTCACCACCCCGTCCCAACGCCAACAGCAGCCGCGCCAACACCCCAGGCGCTGTCCCCAGACCCGCCAACTCATTCAAATCCAGCGCCGGCAACGTCCGGTTCTCCAGCCGCTCAATCTGCCAGCCCGCGCCCGTCTGACCCACCGGCACCCGAGCATCCCCCTGCCCCTCATCCATCACCCCCTGATCCAACGCCGCTCCCAAACCCGACCGCCCCGTCATCACCACCCGAAACACCATATGCTCCGGCGGCACACCCACCTCCGAGATCAACGCCTCCGCACGTTCACCACATTCCCGGAAAACCCGGTCCCGCACATCCCTAACGTCCAATAAACCGTCCGCCGCGACCTCAACCGTCTCATACCACACCGACGACAA
>JAFIFY010000071.1 GCA_020831765.1 Phycisphaeraceae bacterium
TCGGCGTTTTCACATGCACTTTATTCCTACAAGTAGTTCGTGGCTGAATCTCATCGAACGCTGGTTCGGCCGCATCACCCAGGACCGTATTCGACGCGGAGCCTTCCGAAGTGTGCCGCAACTGATCGAAACCATCAACCACTACATCGATACGAACAATGCGAATCCCAAGCCGCTGGTCTGGACCGCGACAACCGAAAAGATTCTCGCCAAAGTCAGCCGCGCTCGCGATGTCTTGGATAATGGGCCAACAGCGTGACTCACTACACTAGAGACGAATGTCGAGCAGTGAGGTCGAGGGAACCCGAAGATGTCGGTTGACACCACCGAACAAATTGGAAAAAATACCGATATTGGTCTTTTGCACTCGGCCAATGGTGAATACCACTGTCTACTGCGGGCTTCAAGCAAGGTACCGCAGGGGGACATAGTTTCATAGGGCTCTGGCCATGTCAAGCGATGCCAAAGGAGAGGATCGTGTGGATGCGCTCGCTTTGGAGCGCTTGACCCGGCTGTCATTTTGCCAGCTTCAAGCCCTGAAGTCGCGGTGGATTACGACGATCGACGCGTTTGTCGCTGCTGCCGCCACGGTGCGAGGCCGGGCAGGCCTCTGTTCGGCCCTTGATATCGAGATGGACACGCTCGATGAGGTGCTTCGGGATGCTTGCGATGCGCTTGGGGAGCAACGATACAGGGACCTGCTGGCTGCGCGGCCGGGCGGGCCGACGGGAGCGCTGCTGGAAGACGATCATCAACTACCCGCCGATGGATCGGCGAACAGGGGTGAGAGCCAATGAGGTTTTCCGGACAGACCCCGCTGGACCAAGTCGGAATCGGTGCTGAACAGCGACGCCTTCTTAGGTCGCTGTGGATCGAAAGCATCGAGGAAGCTGTCGCGATCGTGGCTGCGACGGGCGGAGGCAACGACACCGTCGACGATGGTGGCCTCCGGGCGCTGGTTTCCTCCCCTAAAGCCCTGCAAGCGGTTTCGCCCCAGCGACGGTCGCAAATTCAATCGGCTCGACAAGGCGGCGGGCTCGGTTGCCTGGTCGAACCGCAGATCCTCGATGACTTTCGCCGGATGGGGCGGCTGCGACCGAACCGCGCCGCGCCATCGGGGGCGTACGAGGCCAAGCTTCCTGGCGCAGTGCGGCTCATGGACAGGATGCCGCCGGTCCGGGATCAGGGCCAACGTGGAACTTGCGTGGCCTTCGGCTCGGTGGCCCTGCGAGAGTTCCTTTTGGGTGACCATGACGAGCTCTCCGAACAGTTCCTCTACTGGGCCTGCAAGGAGTTCGACGGGCATCCGGGCCCTGGTACGTACATCCACACGGCGATGACCGCCCTGGCCCGGTACGGTGTCTGCGAAGAGCGTATCTGGCCGTACAACCCACACCAGGCATCAGACGAAGGTCAGGGGCCAGCGTCGGCTGAAGCACGGAAAGCCGCCCTTCGCTATCGACTCCCATCAACCAGGACCGTCGAACCCAACGTGGTGGCGGATTACAAGCACATGTTGGCTGGGGACGACGACCAGTGCGGAATGCCCGTGACCTTCGGCACGCTCGTGTTCAATAGCTGGTACATGTCGCCCGAGACCCACCGCACCGGCAAGATCACCCTGCCATTGCCTGGCGAGACTCCCGCGGGTGGCCATGCCTGGTGCGTCGTGGGCTATGTTGATGACGATGGTGTTCCCGGTGGCGGCTATTTCATCATCCGCAACAGTTGGGGCAAGGGCTGGGCGGGCGATAGCCCCGAAGCGCCCGGTCACGCGATGATGCCATACGAGTATGTCGAGCGCTATGCGATGGAGGCGTTTACCGGTCCCCTACAAGTCGCATCGCACCAGCCTCAGCGTCCCGTAACCACGTTTGACCAATGCGTTGGCGTTCTCGATCGTGATGCTCGTGAGGAACTGGACGGTCAGCCCGGGGACGGTCGCCTGCTCAAAGCCGGCGTGCGCGTGCTTGCAGATCGCTTCGCCAAGGATGTGTTCCGCGAGGCGACGCCGGCAAACGAGCAGCGCTTCCGCCAGCGGGACCTTACATGGACCGATGAATCTTGGCGACACGTTTGGTTTCTCGATCCAACTGAGTTTCCGAAAGAAACGGCTGGTCTAATCGATTCCAGTCGTGCGGCTCGTGAACGTTTCATGGGGGCCATCCATCAAAACCTCATGACATCGCCGGGCCATGCATTTCCGTGGCTCAGGCCGCCGTGGTGGCTCGCCCTCGTTCCATTCGACTGGCAGCCAAAGATCAGAAACGTCGAGTTGATCGCTGATCTGACTGAGGCGGTGACACGGAAGCTGCGCGAGCGATCGGCCGGGCCACCGGCGCTCGAGTGGCCGGAACGCTGGAATCAACTGTTGAAGGGTCTCAACGCTGTCAGTGTCTACGCTGTACGGCGACACCGTGCCACCGTACATGTCGTGTCAGCGTTCATCACGCCGCTACGAGTAAACAAGTCGGCCGCGCCCGCTGTGGCGCCGCTTGACCAGACCGTGATCGATGCGGTAGTGGAGGCTTACGAGTGGTGGGGTGGCCAGCGATCCAGCCCGCCCACTCAAGTCGCCTTCATGACGTTCGGCGCTGTGGACTGCCCGGCGGCCGATCCAGCCGTAACCCTGCCCGACCGCGGCGATCGGTGGTACGTTGTTTCGCAGACCAGTGGTGATCGACCATGGGCCAGCAACGTGCCCAAGCGTTTCGGCGATTGCCTTGCAATCCGCGACTTCGCCGACCGACTCCGGCCCCAGACCGGCCCACAACAAAAGGCCATAATCAGGGATTGCGTCGAGGAACTGATCACGGAGGGCGGCAATGTCACCGTGGAACGGGTCAGCAAGCGATCTGGCTATCGCCACTCCGTCGTCGGCAAGGCCTTTCTTGTATTGCAGGATCGTGCCGGCATCGTGTATCGGCTGTACCGCACCGTGGACGGCCAACTCGCGATCCGCCATGCCAGAAGCGGGGAAGCGATCAGCATCACCACCGCATCGTACCATGGGAGTTTCATCTATCGTCACGGCTTTCGTTTAGCCGGCGCGGCGGTGGCGTACGCCGGGTGGTGGCTGCGCAGCGCCCTGGGCCTGTCAGGCTGGCTTGGTGTCCTCGCCGGCATTATGGCCATTTATGTGGCAAGCTGTGTTCAGAGCGAGATCAATCGCCGAGCTGATGAGAAGGGGAAGTGATGAATGAAAAAGTCGATCTGCCTCAATCCGGCCTGCTCTGAACGGGATATACTGCATAATGACCGGGGCCCCCGCTGCTGGGTGTGTGATCAGCGGGCCCACCGTGTCTTGGCGACTCCGTTTCGTTGGCCTTTGTCCCTGGCGCTGCTGCTGGTGTCATGGCTTACTTTGGTGGGAGCTGTGATGATATGGCTGTAGACAATACCATAAAGTGGTTCGAACTATTCCCCGCATGTCTCGTGGCGTCCATCCTGATGGCTGGCTTGGCACTATCGGCCGGCTGTGACGGGTCGGGTAACGGGCCGCCCCCGAGCGGCACCGGCGTGAAGTGGGAAGATCGGCTTGAAGAGCGTCGCAGGGAATATCAGGCGAACAGAGAAAGGTTGCTTTCCGATTGGCGCATCGCCATCGAGGAAGTGCGACGCGGTGAATTGGACGCTGGTAAGCTCTATCAGCAGATCGTTGACCTCACGCGCCGACTGGAGGAAGAGCAGCAACGGCTGGAGCAATGGACGGTTGAGCTCCATCAATGGGAAGAAACGCTACTACGATGAAGGAGCAGTCCAGAACATCTCGATCGCCCTGGTACGCGGAGGGAGCCCAGTGGCTTGCGATCATGTTCTTCGCCACCGTCCTGATACTGGCCGTGGCCGTGATCATTTTTCACAAGCAGACTGAGAAACGCAAAGACAGGCTCGCGCAGCTCACAGAGCAACGTGACCAGGTGGAACGCCAACTCGACAACCGTCGCGATCAAGCGCGCCGGCTCAGCGATCTTCAGGCGGACTTCCAGGAAGACCGTGAAAAGCTAATCCACGAAGTCGCCGAGTTCCGCAGCGAGTTGGACCTGCTAAGAGTGAAGACCCGCGGCCTCGAAGGGGTGCGAAGGGAACTGAATAAGCTGCACGAAGTCCGTAACAGCTTCCTCGCCGCTGAGCAAACCTTCCTGCGGCAACTGGAGAACGTGCAGTGGTTGGTGCGATCCGGAGCAACCCCATGAGCCATCGTCACCTCATCTGGCAGACCAACCTGCAGAGGTTCGCCGTAGTGGCCGCCTGTGTCGCCGCGGCCGTGGCCTTCATCACGCTGCTGCTGTTGT
This sequence comes from Phycisphaeraceae bacterium, assembly GCA_020831765.1. Taxonomy (GTDB): domain Bacteria; phylum Planctomycetota; class Phycisphaerae; order Phycisphaerales; family Phycisphaeraceae; genus JAFIFY01. The sequence goes on from JAFIFY010000071.1 coordinate 4,296, forward strand.
ACGCCGAGGTCCGATCGGCCAACGCACGGATTGTCGAAGTCGAGCGGGCTCGCGAGATGGCGAATGGCGAACTGCTGCGTGTCGAACGCGAGCTATCGGCGATCGATGACCGGATCAAGAGTATCGAACGTGATATCGATGCCCAACTTAGAGCGCGCTACGGGCTGGAACTGGAAATGGCCGAGGTCATGGCTCGTGCCAGCGCCTTGCAGGATGAACGCGCTCGGTTTCATCGCGTGCGCGATGAAGTCGAGCGCGAACTGCAACGCATGGATGATCATTACCTCGAATTGCGCTCACTCGAAGCTGAACGGCCAAACGATCTCAATCCATAGGGAGCTCCACCATGGCGGGAATCTGGACGGCGATTCGCGACCTTCTGGCCAGACTGTTCGGCGGCGGTGACGACACCGCCCGCCGCCTCAAGGCCCTCGGAGCGATGAGGCAGCGTCTTACCGCGGCGAAGCGCGACAACGAAGACAGCCTGCACGCGCTCAAAGACGACATCCGGCTTCTGGAAGCACGCGCCGTGCACAAGAAGCGCGAGCTCGACCAGGTCCATGGCGACAGCAAGCGCATCGTTGTCGGTGAGATCGACCGCATCTTCCGCGAGCTTGATGGGCTTCGCGGCCGCGAGAACATCATCGCCGCCAATCTCGAACGCATCCGCGTCGCACTGGCAAAGGTCGACGAGGCCGAGGCCGCACTGCGCGCTGGTGTCACTGAAGAACAGTTTGACGAACTCGCCTTCGAGATTCAGGGCCTGTTCAGCGAACTCAAGACTCTGGACCGTGCCGCCGCCGACCTCGATCGCGAACGGTACGAGCCACCCGCTACGAGCAAGGTGGATGTGGACCAGCGCGTGGAGGAGGTCCAGGGGGCACGAGAGGCACCGGTGACGCTCTCGCCGGAAACCGAGAAGAGACTCAAGCAGCTTGAGACCGAGTAGTTGCCGCCATCCCGGGTGAAGCCATGAAGAAGTACGCACTGCTTGTGGGCGTCAGCGACTACGACGATCCGGACATCACGAACCTGTCGTTCGCGGCCCGCGATGCCGAGGATGTCGGTCGGGCCCTCGCAAGCTGCGGCTTCGATCAGGTCACCACCCTGGTCTCCGGCGGCCCGCGGGAGCCCAACCACGTCAACGTTGTCGATGCGCTTCATCGTCTGGCGCCGTTGCTGTCAGGCGAGGACCTGTTCCTCTTCTACTTCGCCGGCCACGGGATCGAGACGCCTGCGGGGGCGCACCTGCTGACCGCGAACTCTCGCGCGCGCATGCCCGAACTGGCCTCGCTGTCCACCCGGATCCTCAGCGACTGCCTGTCACGCATCGAGTGTGCCGATCGCGTGCTGATCCTCGATGCCTGCCGAAACGACCCGCGCCAGGGCATGGGCGATCAGGACAACCTCATGACCGCCGCGTTCAGCCGCGACATCGCGGCCGTCGCCGAAACGGTCGTGGAAGGCGCCGTTCCAACCACCTGGGTGCTGTTTGCCTGCCGCCCGGGACAGCGCGCCTACGAGTGGCCGGATGCCGGGCACGGAGCGTTCTCGCACTACCTGCTGGAGGGTCTGCGCGGCGAAGCGGCGGATGACACCGGGCGCATCACGGTTCAGGCCCTCGGGCGTTACGTCGAGCATCATGTTCAGCGCTGGGCGAAGAAGGCGGGCACACCCAAACCCCAGACGCCGTGGGGCGAACACAAGGGGTCCTGGCGCGATATCTGCCTCGCCGAAGTGGCCGCCCCCTCAGCCCGGACACCTGCCGAACCCACCCCGCCGCCGAGACCCGCCACGGTCCTCGTCGATCCGGTCCTCCACGTGCGGACCGTCCCGGCGGGGGCGCTATTGAGCATCGATGGCCGCGCGGCCGGCAGCGCCCCGATCGACTTGACCCTGCCCGCTGGCAACTACCGCCTCCGCGCCGAGATGGATGGCTATCTGCCCTGGCAGCGCCAGATACGATTCGACGCCACCGGCGATGCGCAACTGCGGATCGAGTTGCTGATCGACCCGGCCCGGATCGAAGCCGCTGCTTCTGTGGCCACCCAGCCTGCGACGACGGCTCAGCAGCCGGAGCAGGCGCGCCTCAAGACGCCAGCTCACCTGCCGACATCCCTGAAGATCAAGTGCGGCATCTGGGTTGCCATGAAGCTCACCCTGATTCCCAGCGGTGCGTTCGTGATGGGCGCCGGTGAAGACGATGCGGAGGCATCCCTAAGTGAACGGCCTGCGCACCGCGTGACCCTGACCAGCCCGTTCTACATGGGCATCTACCCGGTCACACAGGCCCAATACCGGGCCGTGACCGGCAAATCGCCCAGCCACTTCCCGGGCAGGTCAAACCCGGTGGAGCGGGTTTCATGGTATGACGCTCAGGAGTTCTGCGCGGCGATCTCGGCCCGCACGGGCCGATCGGTCCGCCTGCTTACGGAGGCCGAGTGGGAGTACGCCTGCCGCGCGGGCACGACCGCCAGCCGTTACGGCAACTTGAACGCCATCGGCTGGTTTGATGGTAACAGCGGCAACACGACCCACCCCGTGGGCGCCAAGCGAGCCAACGCGTGGGGCCTGTACGACATGATCGGCAACGTCTGGGAGTGGTGCGAGGACAACTGGCACGATGACTACGAAGGCACCCCTTCGGACGGCAGCGCCTGGACCGGCGGCGATACGGCCCGTGTTGTGCGCGGCGGCAGTTGGGGCCACTATCCACAGAGCTGCCGGTCGTCGCGCCGCTACCGGGACGTGCCCGACTACTGCAGCAACTATATCGGGTTTCGGGTCGTGGTGGACTTGGAGTAACGCTTTGCACTTTATCCTTTTACCCTTTGCCTTCGGGTTCCAGGGGCCATGCCCCTGGTCGGCCCGAAGGGCCGAATCGCCCGCGAAGCGGGCGCGGGGTATGGAAAGCATGAGATGGCACAGGAACTGAACAAGGTGAAGCCATGAAGAAGCACGCGCTGCTGGTCGGCGTCGAGGACTACCGGGACAGGATGATCTCACGGCTGAGTTTTGCCCGCGCCGATGCGACCGCCCTCGCCCAGCGGCTGTCTGACCGCTGCGGCTTCGACCGCGTGCGCATCCTGGCCGACCAGGGCGGCGACGATGAACCGCTGCTGGTCAACATCGTCACCGCTTTGCGCGACATCTCCTCTGAGTTGCGCAAGGATGACCTGTTCCTGTTCTTCTTCGCCGGGCATGGGGTCGAGAAGGACGGGCACGGCTACCTGCTGGCCCGGGACAGCCTCCATGCTTTCCCCGAGCACGGCAGCCTGTCGCTCCAACTGCTGCGCAAGACTTTCGAGCATCTGAGCGCCTCGAAGCGCATCCTGCTGCTCGATGCCTGCCGCAACTCGCCGGATGCCGGCCGCGCCGATGCGGCCAACCGCATGGGCGATGTGATCTCTCGCGACATCGTGGCGGCCGCCCGGTCGAACCTGGGCGGCGGCACGACGACGGCGCTCTTGTCGGCCTGCCGATCGGGCCAGCGGGCCTACGAGTGGCCGGGCCGGGGCCACGGTGTGTTCACGCAGTATCTGCTGGAAGGCCTCGATGGCGCGGCCTGGACGGGCGATGAGCTCGAGTTCGACCGCTTGGCCGGCTACGCCGCCAGGCAGGTCCGCCAGTGGTCGGCGGGCACGCCGGGCCTGCCGATCCCCCAGGAGCCGTGGTACGAGAAGTTCGGTGATCCCGATTCGATCCTGCTGGCCGTCGGCCAGCAGGCGGCGTCCGCCACGCGGACCAGGCCCGCCGCGCCCCCCGGCGGCGCCGGGCCATCGCCGCCCGGGCCTGTTGCCCGCTGGTGGGTGATCTTGGCCGGTGCCGAGCGTGGCCCGCTTGATGATGCGGCGGTGCGTGAAGGCATCCGTGCTGGCGACATCACACGCCAGAGCGAATGCTGGCGTGCGGGCATGGACCAGTGGCAGGCGATCGCCACGATGCCTGAATGGGCCGATGCCTTCCCA
>JAFIFY010000084.1 GCA_020831765.1 Phycisphaeraceae bacterium
CGGCCAATCCTCGGGCTCAAGATTCCCCGATCGAACGGGAACAGCCATCGCCCGCCCAAGCCAAACCTCAATTCAGCGGGGCAGAGCCAGTCTCACAAGCCCAAAAGCCTCTGACCCAACCGGACACGCAGACTGTCCACGCATCGCACGACGTACCACCCTCATCTGGGCGCGATTCGTTCGCCTCCAAAGCGACCGAAGCTCCCCGTACGCCGACGGCGTGCGTGATCCATTCCATTCATCAGGTTGAAGCACCGCCACATCAAGGACGATGCGCGGCAATCCCTGAAACCTATATCCGTCCCCTCACGACCCATCGAACCCCCCAAAACCCCCGACAACGCGATCCGCCCGACCAACAAGCCGCCGCGGCCTGAACCCAACCCAACCTCGGCTCTCAGATGCCCGCCTTGATGTTCATCAGCGGATCGGCGGCCGGGTCGTCCATCAGCGTTCGGACATGGGCCGCGGCGCATTCGGCCAGGGCGCGGAGGTTGTAGCCGCCTTCCAGCAGGCTGACGATCGCTCCATCGCAATGCCGCGCCGCGGCCTGCATCAGCTTGCGGGTCAACATCGCATAGCCATCGGGCGTAAGCTGCATGTTCGCCAGGGGATCGTCCCTTGCCGCATCGAACCCGCTGCTCAGCAGTAGGAACTGTGGTTCGAACGCATCCAGCGCTGGGATGACGCGGAGATCAAAAAGCGCGCGGTAAACCTCATCCCCAGCGCCCGGCTCCACCGGCAGGTTGATCGTTGCGCCCTTGCCATCGCCTTTGCCGGTTTCCCAGCCGAAGCCCGTGCCGGGATAGAGCGTGGTGGGGTGGCCGTGCAGGCTGATGAAAAGCACATCCGCGCGGGTCTCAAAGAGGTGCTGCGTGCCGTTGCCGTGATGCACATCAAAATCGACGATGGCCACGCGGCCGAGGCGATGATGATCGATCAGGTGCCGGGCCGCGAGGGCGATGTGGTTGAACAGGCAGAAGCCCATGGCCAGATCGTGCTCGGCGTGATGGCCTGGCGGCCGGATCGCGCAGAATGCGTTGGCCACATCGCCGCGCATCACCGCATCCACCGCGGCGATCGCAGCGCCCGAGGCCAGGCGGGCGATTTCAAAGCTCTGATCGCAGATGGGGGTATCCGAGGAATCGAGATGGGTCTTGCCGTTCAGGCAGGCTTCGCGCACCCGCTGGATGTAGGCCGGATCATGGACGCGGGCGAGCAATTCCAGAGGCGCTGGCTCGAAATGCAGCCTGACCAGGCGCTCCAGAAGGTGGTCGCGCTCGAGGCGATCGCGGATGGCTTGCAGTCGGCGCGGCGATTCGGGATGGACCCGGCCGGTGTCGTGCGCCTCGAATCGTGGATCATCGATCAAGCCCGTGGCCATACCGCCATTATGCCACCGCTCCGCTCAGGCGCGCAGGGCCAGCGTCTTTTGCTCATAGGCCCGGATCGGCTCGAGGTAATCCAAGGGCGTCTGCGCCCTCAGGCAGGCTTGGGCCCACACGGCCTGCCACGGCATGGCGCGGGCCGTCTCAAGCATCGCCAGTCGAGCCGTATGGTCGCCGGCCTGTTCGGCATCGCGAAGTTGGCTCAGCGGTTGGAGCAGCGCTTGCAGCAACGCCTGCTGGGTGGCCCGAACGCCGATCACCCATGCGGCGATGCGGTTGATCGAGGCATCAAAGAAATCAAGCCCGATGTGAACCCGGCCAAGTGCCTCGCACCGGACGATCTGTTCGGCCAGCGACAGAAGTTCATCGGATTGAATCACGACATGATCGCTGTCCCAGCGAACGCCCCGACTGACATGAAGCAGCAGCCGGTCCACGAACACCAGCATGCTCGAGAGCTTGTCGGCGATCGATTCGGTCGGGTGGAAATGGCCCGAATCGAGGCAGAGGAGCTTGCCATGTTTGATCGCATAACCCAGATAAAATTCGTGGGAACCGACGACGTAGGCTTCCGATCCGATGCCGAAGAGCTTGCTTTCCAGGCTGTCGAGCAGGTGGGCCGGATCGTACGAATCGGCGAACAAGGTGTTCAGGGATTCAAGCAGACGCCGGCGCGGCGCGAGGCGATCGACGGGCAGGTCCTTGTACCCATCGGGAACCCAGACATTGCAGATGCTCGGGCCGCCGAGTGCCCGGCCCATCTCGGCGGCGATGCGGCGGCAGGCGGCACAATGGGCGATCCAGAAATCGCGAATCTTCGAATCCGGGTGCGACAGGGTGAAGCCGTCTTCGGCCAATGGATGGCTGAAGCAGGTCGGGTTGAAGTCGATGCCCAGGCCGCGCTGGCCGGCCCAGTCGATCCACGAGGCGAAATGCTCCGGACCGATCGCATCGCGATCGACTGTTCGGCCACCGAAATCGCCGTAGATGGCATGGAGATTGAGGCGATGCACGCGCTGGCCCGGCACCAGGGCGAGAACCTGGTCAAGGTCCAATCGCAGTTCATCGATGGTGCGTGCCCGGCCGGGATAGTTGCCCACGGCCTGGATGCCGCCGCCTGAGAGTGTGCTGTCGGGCCGTTCAAACCCGGCCACATCATCACCCTGCCAGCAGTGGATCGAGACCGGCGTTTTCAGCAGTGTGCTGATCGCCGCTTCGGTATCGACGCCAGCCTCGGCGTACTGATCCCGGGCTGATTCGTAGAACCTGTTGATTCCGCTTTCGTTCATGGTTCACTTCATCGAATGATCGGTAAGTGGTCGAGTCCATCGGCGCACGGTGGCAATGCCAGGCATCACGATATCACACTCCCGCGGGTGGAAAGCTGCGGGGTCGGTACGGATCGGTTGCTTGGGGGGGCCGGGCTCTATCTTCCGGTGGATTCAACGGCGACCTGCTGTCGATAGGCTTCCACTTCCCAGTTCTCGATGAACCTTCTGGCGTCGTCGCTCATATACCGGACACCGCCGAAGGCCCGCGTCAGGCGCAGCACGTGCGCGCCATCCACGGTCAGCTCGAAGGCCAGGTCCGCGGCCTGCTGGGTGTCGGCGATGGCCAGAATGTGCTGTTCCGTTCGGACGATGCGGGGGGTACAGCCATGTTCGCGGGTGAACGCCTGAATCCGCTCGCCGGTCAGCGGACCGTCCATCGGTTGGGCGCCGGCGTAAACCATGTGGTCGGGGGTCAGGGGTCCGGTGGCGGTTTCGAATCGCTGCGCGGCGACGACGGCCATCTCGCGATCAAAGGCATCATGCACGCACTGGTTGATCTCGTTCAACTCTCCGGCCATGACCGAATCAATGACCGGCGGGGCATAGGGGACATGCTGTTTGCGATACCACCCCTCCAGCGCGGCTAACACCCGTTCGTAGGTTCGCATGATCACTTGCGGGCTTGATCCGGCGACAATGACGCCGTGATTCTCCAGGAAGACGATCGATGGCTGCGTTCCATCGCGCTTGCGGCGTTCATCCAGCCGCCGGCGCACCTCCATGCTCAGCGTGTAGCCCGGATCGATGTAGGGCAGCCACTGGGCATCGGGGAAAAGCTCGGCGGCGGCGGCCTGGCCATCCATGCCGCAGGTCATGCCGTTGACCAGGGGCGGATGCGTATGCACCACCCAAGGCGCATCGAAGGCATCATGCAATGGTGTTTCGACCGAGGGGCGGCCGTTCTGGCCCTCGGCACGGGCCGCCATCATCAGGTCTTTGACCCCGGCTTCGCGTTCGGCCGGATCGGCGGGTGGTGTCCAGCTATAAAGTGGAACCAGTTTCGCGCGATCGATCTCGACGAAATCGCGCGGCGTCATCTGCGCCAGGGTCATCCCCGATGGCTTGATCCACATGCGTTGGTGATCCTTGAACGAGGTATTGCCGCCACCGCCCAGGACGTACCGGGGGCCGCCGAATTCATGGGAAAGCTCGGCCAGTTGTTCGAGGGTCTCTTTATTCATCGCTCGCCATCCTTTTTGTGAAAATCGCAAAACCACCCCCGACGCCAAGGCCAGGCGAGAATGACCGGCGCGCTTCAGCGACTCGCAACGCCTCTACTTTAGTGTAGCGTCCAGCTCACCAGTTTCCCGATTGCAGATAATCGTGAATGCCCGCGGCGGCCCGACGGCCCGCGCCCATGGCCAGAATCACGGTCGCCGCGCCGCTGACGATGTCGCCACCGGCGAAGACGCCCTGTTTGCTCGTGCGCAAGCTTTGCTCATCGGCAAAGATATATCCGTGCGTGTTGGTCTGGAGCTCGGGCGTGGTCGATTGCACCAGCGGATTGGCGCCGGTTCCCACGGCGATGATTGCCACATCTATGGGCATCTCGAACGCCGAGTCGGAAATCTCGCTGACGCTCTGGCGGCCTGAATCATCCGGTTCGCCCAGCTCCATCTTCACACACCGCATCGCCCGCAACCGGCCCTGTTCATCGCCGAGAAACTCGATGGGGTTGGTCAGCGTCATGAACTCGATGCCCTCGTCCCTGGCGTGATGAACCTCTTCAGCGCGAGCCGGCATCTGCTCGGGGCCGCGCCGGTAGACGATGATGGCGCGCTTGGCGCCCAGCCGTTTTGCCGAACGGACCGAATCCATGGCCGTGTTGCCGCCGCCGACCACGACGACGGTTCGATCGCGGCAGTCGTAGATCGGCGAATCGTGCGAATCCGCGTCATAGGCGCGCATCAGGTTCACCCGCGTCAGGTACTCATTGGCTGAGTAAACGCCCGCGAGGTGTTCGCCCGGCACGTTGAGGAATCTGGGCAGCCCAGCGCCGGTGGCGATGAACACCGCATCGAATCCTTCTTCGTTCATCAGCTCATCGATGGTGACCGTCCGACCGACCACGCAGTTGGTGACGAACTTCACACCCATCAGGCGCATGTTGTCCACCTCCTGACGGACGATCTGCTTGGGCAATCGGAACTCGGGGATGCCGTAGATCAGCACGCCGCCGATTTCGTGGAGCGCTTCGAAGACGGTCGGATCATGGCCGCGCAACGCCAGGTCGCCGGCGCAACTCAGCCCGGCGGGGCCACTGCCGATGATGGCCACTTTCTTTCCGGTGCTGGCGGCGCGTTGGGGCAGGCCGATCTGGCCGGTCTGGCGTTCGTAGTCGGCGACGAACCGTTCCAGATGGCCGATCGCCAGGGAAGTCATGCGCTTACCCATGACGCAAGCGCCCTCGCACTGGTTCTCCTGCGGGCAGACCCGGCCGGTGACCGCGGGCAGGACGTTGTCCTCACGAATGGTCGCGGCGGCCTTGAGATATTCACCGGCCACCACCTCATCAACAAACTGCTTGATTTTCACGCCCACCGGGCAGCCCTGGACGCAGGCCGGTGTTGCGCAGCTCAGGCATCGCTGGGCCTCACGCTCGGCGGCGGCCGTTTCCAGGCCCAGATTCACCTCGCGGAAGTTGGCGATGCGTAGATCGGCCCGCTGCTCAGGCATGGCAGCGCGGGGGATCTTGATTCGTTCTTTGGTCGGCAGTTTGTCGGCCATGGGCGGGATTTCCGGGATCGGTCGATCGCAAAGTCAGGAGCAGGTTGGGCGTTATTCATTCCCCGGGTCGGGCGTCAACGGCACAGGCACTGGAAACCGACTGGGCCGTTGCCTTTTCAAGACGCTCGCATTCAGCCGGCCCGGGGGCACAGACGGCTTCAAGTCGACATGCGCTGCGCACTTTGGCCAGTTCACTTTCAGGGCTCGCATCGAGCTTACGGGCCGATGCCCGCTCGTGGTCGTGATACATGCTGTTGCGCTGAGCGAGGATGGTGAAATCCACCTTGTGGGCATCAAACTCCGGACCATCGACGCAGGCGAACTGGGCGCGGCCATCCACCTGAACACGGCAACCGCCGCACATGCCCGTGCCATCGACCATGATCGGGTTCAGGCTCACAATGGTGGGGATTCCGGCCGGCCGGGTTGTCCGCGAGACGGCCGCCATCATGGGGATCGGCCCGATGGCCACGACACGATCCAGCGGCGGCTGCCGCTTCATGACCGCTTCAAGCCTCGTGGTGACGAATCCCTGATCGCCGGCGCTGCCATCATCGGTCATGATGTGAAGCTCATTGGATGCCTGGCGCATCTCGTCGAGCAGGATGAGCAGGTCGGCGGTTCGCGCCCCGACGATGGCGATGACATGATTGCCCGCGGCTTTGAGCGCACGCGCAACGGGCAGGGCGATGGCCGTGCCCACACCGCCCCCGATGATGGCGACGCGGCCGAAGTTTTCAATGTCCGTTGGTTTGCCCAACGGACCCACCACGTCGAGTATCGGATCGCCCGCCTCCAGCCGGTTGAGCAAGCGAGTGGTCTTGCCTACGCCCTGGACGATGATGGTGATCGTCCCGGCGGCGGGATCGCTGGCCGCGATGGTCAGGGGAATGCGTTCGCCCTGTTCGTGCAGGCGGAGGATGACGAACTGGCCGGGCAACTGCTTACGCGCGATGCGTGGTGCGTGGATTTCCAGTTGCTTGACATCCCGGGCGAGGAACTTGGCGTTGACGATGGGGAACATGGTGAGTTGGGCCTCGTTCGCTTGAGGTTAGGGGTGTGGATTTCAGGCGTGATCCAGCCGCATCGGGCAATAAAGGATCGAACGATCGTCTTTTGTGGTGAGTATAGCCCGGACAGGTGAAAAATACAAGACCTGTCGCTCCTCATTTGGCGTCGGGCAGGAAAATCGCGCTTTCCCCGGCCCCATCGCTCCGGGGCGTCGCTGCTACGATAGGGCCATGGCGATTCGCATCCTGCCCAAGCTCGTGGTGAACCAGATCGCGGCGGGCGAGGTGGTCGATCGGCCGGCAAGCGTCGTCAAGGAACTGGTCGAGAACAGTCTTGATGCCGGAGCGGGGCGTGTCGATGTGGCGATCGAGGAGGGTGGCAGGCAGTTGATCCGGGTGGCCGATGATGGATCGGGCATGTCGCCGGACGACCTCCCACTGGCCGCCGAGCCGCACGCCACCAGCAAACTGGAATCCAGCGAACAACTGGCCCGCATCGCGACACTGGGTTTCCGGGGCGAGGCGGTGGCATCCATTGCCAGCGTCAGCCGCATGCTCATCGCCAGTCGCGCGGTGATCGATGGCAAGCCGGCCGCCGAGGGATATCAGCTTCAGGTCGATGGGGATCAGCGGTCCGATTTACGACCCTGGGCCGGCAACCCCGGCACGGTGGTCGAAGTGCGCGACCTGTTCTTCAATACCCCCGCGCGGCGGAAGTTTCTGCGTGCGCCCTCGACCGAGTTCGGCCAGATCGCCGACATGTTCGCCCGGCTGGCGATGGCCCATCCGCAAGTCGGCTTCACCCTCAGCCACAACGGCCGCGCCACCGCCAACTGGCCGCGGGTCACATCGCTTACCCAGCGATGCATCGCGGTCCTGGGCGAAGAGTTGGCCGATGCGCTGTTGGAGTTTGAGCACGACCAGCCGCCAAGACTGGATGCCGGCCAGTCGGCTTCGGGCGCGGCCGCCCGACCGCCGCGCGTCTGGGGATTGGCCGGTTTGCCGCGCATCGCCCGGGCGTCGGCCAAGTTTCAGTATCTGTTCGTCAACGGCCGTCCGATCCGCGATCGGGGCATTTCCCACGCATTTCGCGAGGCATATCGGGGTCTGCTGGCCGCCGACCGACAGCCGGTGATGGTGGTCATGCTGGAACTCGACCCCGGTCAGGTGGATGTGAACGTGCATCCGACCAAGGCCGAGGTGCGTTTCCGTGACCCCAGTGCCATGCACGGGCTGGTGCTCGGCGCGATCCGGAGGCGCCTGCTCTTGACGGACCTGACGCCCGATGCCCGCGTCGGCCTGCCCCAGGACAAGTGGGAGAACCTCGGGGGCACAAGCATCAGTGCTGAGGATGGTCAGGTCGAGGGTTGGACCGTGGATGGCGCCGGTGCTGCGCGGGGCGGGAGCGCATCCGGGTTGGAAGGAAGCGGCTCACCCGGGCACGCGGGGCGGGGCGAGGGTTCATTTGTCGATCGCTTCCGGCGCATGTCGCCCAGTCAGCAGCGGTTCGTCTATGAGGATGTGCGCAAAGCTTTGGCTGAATCGGGCCACAAGCCGGAGATGGATGATTCGCCGCTGCTGGACCATGCCGAGGGCGAGCAAAGCGACGAGACCGCGGCGAAACCGGCTGTTGAAAGCGCAGCGCCCGTCGCCAGGCCGGTGCCGATCCTGCAGGTACACAAGAGCTACATCGTCACCCAGGATGAGCAGGGCATCGTCATCGTCGATCAGCATGCGCTGCATGAGCGGGTGATGTTCGAGGAGTTGTCGCGGCGTGTGCTGGGGGAGGGCAGGCCCCTGGAAAGTCAGCGACTTCTCATGCCGGAATTGATCAAGATCGGTGCTCGTCGCGTGGGACTGGTCGAGGAGTTGTCGCCCCTGCTCCAACGTCTGGGCATCGATGCCGCGCCGATGGGACCGGACACCATCGGCATCCATGCTTTCCCCACGTTCCTATTCGACCGCCACGTTTCGGCCGAGGAGTTCGTGCTTGGTCTGCTGGACCAGATCGAGGAGGGCAGGCTCGAAGTCGGCGGCCAGACAGCGCAGGAGGCGGCGTTGCATCGCGTGCTTGACATGATGGCGTGCAAAGCCGCGGTCAAGGCGGGCGATCGCCTCAGCGAGGAAGAACTGGCAGCGCTTTTGGCAAAACGCCAGGAAGTCGAACGGGCCAGCAATTGCCCGCATGGCCGACCCACCCAGATTCGACTGAGCCTGAAGGAACTGGAAAAGCAGTTCGGGCGAACCTGATGCACCTGGTTCGCCGGCGTGCGGTTTGTCCGCCGGCCGGGACATGGTTCAAGCCACGGGCTTCAATCAACACGCAGGCCCTTTTCCTGGAGCCAGTCCTTGAGGTCGGACATCTGCGTGTTGAACATATCGTGGTCGAATTCCTCTTCAAGGTGGTTGATCTGGCTTTCCAGTTCCGGATGCTCCTGGGCCGCTTCACTGACCCGCTTCTCCCAATGATCACATGCCTTCCGCAAGCTCTCGATGCCTTGGGTGAAGCCGGTGAGGGCCGAGACGATGCGAAGCGCGGCCAACATGCCCTTGGGGTTGCGGCCCTGGATATACGCGGGCACTTCCACCACCACCAGGCCGTACTCGATGCCAGCCTCGTCGGCATGGGCCATGGCATGGGAGGCGAAGCTGGCCGGTCCGTGATAGTCCACCGGGTTGATACCCAGCGGCTTGAGTTGCTCCAGCATAGCGTCGGATGAAGCGCCGGCGAAGAGTCGGGATTGCCGCGTGTGGGGAATGGTTCCGGCGATCGAGCCGATCACGAGAATGCGTTGCACGCCAAGTTGGCCGGCGGCGTCGAACAGCGCCTGGCGAAACCGGAGCCAGTGCATATGCGGCTCATCGGCGGCGAGGACGGCCAATGGGGGCGTTGAGGTCAGGAAGAAGCGATTGCCCAGTTCTTCGATCGAGTCGACGCGCCCGCTCTCGAGGCGAATGTTGGGCCGAGAAGCGGCGGTCAACACCGGCGGGCCGGGGAAGCTTCGCACCGTGAAGGGCTCAGGGTCGATTCGCCCGACTTCCGCGGCGCCGCTTTCATCAATCACCCACTGGGCGGTGCCGCCGGCCACCTCTCCGGCATCCATCCAGCCGCGCAGCGCCACCAGCAGAGTCTGGGCGCTCGCTTGCGCGGGCACGGTCAGGTCGAGCACAGGGTCGGACATCCAAGCTCCGTTTGGGATTACGGGGTAAGTTCATGTCAGCGGAAACGTTCCGCTGCGCGTTGGATGATAGCGTTCGGACCGGTCACAGGCGCATCGCCCTCACGACGCGCGGCTGAGGATCGAGTTAAAAATGATCACGTGGGCTGTAGATTTCAGTTGCCCGGCCGGCAATCACCCGACGGGGTGGGTCGTTTCCACTTCGGGATGGAGGATACACCCCTCGACCGGGTCTTCCTGATGGAGCCAATTTTGATGATGCTGCGCAAAGGTTACGAGTTGGGATTTCGACGGCCCCGGCCGATGGTCGGAGGCCTTATGGTGCTGTTTCTGTTGGCGGTCGCGCCTTGTGCCGTGCGCGGCGATGATCAGGCTCGGGTCTGGCCGCGGATCACCGAGATGGAGCAAATCCGCCAGACGCTGATCGACCAGCTCGCCCAGAGACTGCAAGCGAGCGAGGACGGCCAGCGGCCTCGCGATGTTTCGATCGCGCTTGATCGGGGATTGGGCCGGGGACCGCTGGAACTGCATCTTCGCCGACATGCCGGCCAATGGTTCGTGCGGGAACTGGAAGGGGGACGACGTGCTCCAGAGATCGATTCGGTCATCCTGGATGGACTGGTGTGGGAAGGCGATCGCATCATGGGCACGATTGAGTTGCGGTGGACACTTGCGGAGCCTGAAGATGGCCCGCCACCGGTGGCCGAGCCCGACGATGACCAGGAGGCCGCGCGCGATCAAGTCAGTCAGGTCTTTACCGTGGACCTGACGGTGATCGAAACGCGGGATCGAATCGCCCTGAGCCTCGTGGGTTTTCATGGGCATGAACCGTGGGTGTTGGTCTATGAAGCCGACGGGGGGAATTGGCGATTCACAGAAGAGGCGCACACGCCGCGCTCGATTGATCGGCACGGAGGATTTGAACGCAATCCGCCGCGCATCGAGCCGGATGAAGCGGGCCGCTTCGAGGCGAAGATTGACCTGACCTACGTCGGCGGTGTCCAGCGCTATCGCGAGTCCTACCAGGCCCGGCAGCCGGAGATCACGATCAATGGCCGGATACTCGATGGTCGAGTCGAGGGCAGATGGCAGATGCGCGCCCCCGCCGGCAAGGCACTCCTGGGCACCCATGCGGATCGTCTGGAAGGCGCGCTTCAAGGCGGTCGGGTGCAAGGCCGATATCACAGCGGCGGCGAAGCGGGAGAGTGGATGGGTACGGCTTCGGGGGCAATTCGGCTGGTCGGCGCGGATGAACTACCCCGATTCGAGGAAGCCGACGATGAGGATGAAGTGCCTCGCATGACGGCGGAGCAGGCCGCGTTGCGCGCTGCCCAGCTTTACCGGCAGATTCTCGCCCTGGAGGTTGCATCGCGGCAGTATCCGATGCCCTGGCCCTATGCGATGAGCCGGACACTCGTGCCCGAGCCGGTGCGGATGCCCGATGTCGCGGGGTATATCGACCAGCTTCTCGTTCAGGCGCGCCTTGCGCTGGAGCCGGAGCTCGAAGCGGTCCCATCCGGCATGTTTACCGTCGAGGATCCAACCTTCGGCCCCTATCTGGGCACAGCGCTGGAGCGCCTCGATATTGATGAACAGGGCATCAATCAACTTCCGCCGGCATCCGAAGGGCCGCAGCGATGGGCATCGCCGGTGGGTTGGCGCGTCATCGGCCCGTTTTCGGTTCACGATCCGACAGCCCCAGTGCTGCGACCGGAGATCGTGCCGTTCGATGAAGCGCGATACGGACGCGAACGACTGCGCACCGAGACGGACGGGCGGATCATTCCGCTGACCGATCCGGCGGTCTGGCTGGATGCCGATGATGAGGCGGGGCTGATCGCGGTGCCGGATGATGCCCGGGCCCATGCCCATCAGCTGCGTCACCTTGCATGGTACGCGGTCAATCAGATTCACAGCGCAAGCTCGCGGACCGTATGGGCTTCGATGCGTGTGCAGGGACGTGTCGATGTCTGGATCAATGGTCGCCGCGCCTGGACCAGCGGCCTGGGCCTCGATTCGCCGCATCCCGCGATCATGCCGCTCAGGCTCGATGAGGGTGTGAATCAGGTGCTGGTGCGCGTGGCCAACGACACCGTCTCCAATGGCCATTTCTCGCGCATGGATTGGTTCGATGGCTTTGCCCGTCGCCCGCAGGGCAGGATTCCGTTCACGCACTTTGCCCTGCATTTTGCCATCCAAGGCGAGCCCGAAGATCGGCAGTGGCCCTCCATGGCGGCCGGCATCGAGCCATCGGGCACGCGCGGCTATCGCCATGATGGAACCAACCGATTCGATGATGTCACCCCGCCACTGGCCTGGGACATCCAGCGAGGCATCAATGTGGCCTGGAAGGTCGATCTGCCCGAGGGCTATGGCTCGCCGGTGGTTCATGGAGACCGGCTTTATCTGACGGCCGAGCCGGATCGATTGCTCTGTATAGATGGGCAAACCGGCCGTACACTGTGGGAGCGGACGCTTCGGCCGGAGGGCGCTCCCGAGGCGGTCACCGAAGGCCGAAGACGAGGGCCACAGACCAGCATCACGCCGGTGGTCGATGACCAGGCGGTGTACGTCCATGTGGGCAATGGTGTGGCCGCGTCGTTCAGCCACGATGGTGAACCACGCTGGCTTGTGGAGACCGGCGGAGCCTGGCGTTTGGTCAATATGGGCTCGCCGATGCGGATTGATGATCGATTGATCATCCAGACCCATCTGCCCGATGACGAGGATGGTCGGTTCGCGTTGATGGCTCTACATGCCGAAACCGGGGAGACGGTCTGGACGGCACGTGGCCCGGCCAGGCGCGTGTATACATCCCATGACCGGGGTCAGGGATTGGGTCATGGTGTGGCGGCGATGCGCCTGGTCAACGGGACATCGAGCCGTACCGTTCTGATCACCGGGGATGGCGCGGTCGTGAATGCGGTCGATGGCCGATTGTTGCAACGATCGATCTTTGGCCTGGAAGCCAATCGCGCAGCGCCGGTGGTGGTGGACGATGTGGCCTACATCACGCCCGTCTCCGGACAGGAGGCCGTTCGCTTGTGGCTGGATGAAGACGGGCGGGTCGGGGCACGAACCGTATGGCGCACCGGGCCGCGCTGGGGGCGGGGCCAGGCCCGAACGGTCGCCAACTGGGGCGAGCGTCACTGGATGACCGCGCCGGTGATTCGTGATGGCTTGATCTATGTGGTGCGCATCGATAGCGCCCATGTACCCCAGCATTATGTCTGCCCATGGACGCAGCTTGAGGTTTTCGACCAGCACACCGGCAGGCGCCTGGCCCGTTACCGTGCGATCATCCGTGATGCCACCGATCCGACCATTCCTCCGGTGATCGCCGGTGATTATCTTTTTGTCGGGGATGGCGGCGCGCCTGTGGGTGGATTCGGCGGCAACACCGAGCACGGCGTCCTGGCCGTTCTTGAACTGCCGGACCGCGCCCAGCTTGATCGGATGCCGTCGGTCCATACCCCCACCAATCAAGGCTTGTGGGGCATGGCTCATCGACTTTCACGCAACAACATTGAACGCACCCGCAGCGCTCCGGTCTTCGCCAACGGGATGATGTATCTGCGCGGCGAGTCAAGCCTGGTGGCGATCGCGGTGACCACCTCGGAAGGCCGGCGGTTCGAGCGGGAAACGGTCGCCCGATCGCTGGTGCTGGATGTGGTGGGCGATCGACCGGCCATGCCCACGATCAAGGCGCCCGCGGTCGCGGATGAACCGCCGGATCACGCCGATGCGCCGGTCGGGCCGCTCCAGGTCGACCAGGGCGCTGAGCATTGGATGTTGCTTGGACCGATCGACCCGGCCCATGCTTCAGAAGCGCATCGTCTGCTTGGCGGTGAGGACATGCTCTGGCCGAAAGTCGGCGATGAGGTGATGGTCGCCGGCCGAGCCCATCGCTTCGTGCGCATCGGCTCTGAGCATATCGAAGGAGCGCAGCAGCGCGTGGATGTCATCAGCGCATTTGGCGGCCAGAGAACCGTTCGAGGTTACCTTTACACGGTTCTGGAATCACGTCAGCGCCAGCGTGTGGGCTTCAACCAGCCTTCGGCGGTCACGGCCGCGTGGATCGCCGGTGTCAAGGTCGAGAACGGCGATGTGCTGGACCTGGAGCTTGGTTATTACCCGCTCCTTCTGGAAGTGAGCATCGATCGGCTGCCGGATTTCGCGCCCAACCCGAAATTGACCACCGGTATTGCGCGCCCGCCGCGCATCGATGACACGACCGAGTTCTGGCTCCGCCGCATCGAGCTGCTGAAGGAACGGCTGATCGAGATCACCACGACCATGCCCGGCCACCAGTTCGGCCGCGCTGCGCGGCTGCGCCTGGCCCAGATCGGCATCGAGCCCCCACCCGCCCCCGGAAGCACCCCCGGAAGTTCTCCCGGTAGTTCCCCAGGCAGCGCGACCGACAGCGCCGGCCAACTCATCAATCCCGCTCGAACCGAATCGCCCGACAGCGGTGCCGATAAGCCGGCGGAATCCGGTTTGCTCTGGCTGATTCTGGCTGGCGGCAGCGCGGCGGTCATCATCGCCGCGACTTTGCTTGTGCTTCGCCGGTTGTCCAGTCGAACGCCCGACGATGGAGGTTGATCCTCGCGTTGCGTCGAGGATCACTCCCTCGTGCGTGCGTCGCCTTCCCATCTGGGATCGGGCAGGGCAACCATCAACGGACATCGAGCAGCCTGTTAAAGCCCCACGGCCCGTTTCCGGGCCGTGGGGTGCTGGGTCGTATTGACTGGGAGGTCCGCCTTTACCCGATCAGGGCCAGTGCCTGTTGGGGTTGGCTGTTGGCCAGTGCCAGTGAGCTGGTGGCGGCCTGGACGAGGATCTGGTTTCGGGTCATGGTGGCGGCGGCCTTGGCGAAGTCCGTATCACGGATGGCGCTTTCGGCGGCGGTGACGTTCTCCATGGCCACGCCCAGGCTGTTGGCGGTGCTCTGGAGGGTCAGTGCCTGGAAAGCGCCGATTCGGCCTCGC
>JAFIFY010000100.1 GCA_020831765.1 Phycisphaeraceae bacterium
TTGTATCGGGATGCCCGGGTGAGGCGCTAATGCCTTGAACCTGATCGCGCCAGGGTTCCGCGAGTGGAATGACTCGGGTTGGACGATCAGGGACGGTAAGGGTCACATGGGCGTCGAGATGACGGCCCGAAAAGGAGACGATGCATGACAGGTTTGAATCATCGATTGGGTTCCGGTTTGGCCGTTGGTGCTTTGGCTTTGGCCGGAGCCCTTGGGACAGCTAACTTCGCCAGGGCCGAGGCGGTGGTCGGTTCCAGCATTTCGACAAGCTTGGCCGCCACCTGGGTTTCAGACTACTACTTCAGGGGTGAGCCCGTTGAGAATCAGGGATTCATCTTCCAGCCTGAAGCCGAAGTGACGTTCAACGATGTGCTTTCCTTCGAGGTGATGGATGGCGAGTCGATCTCGATCAGTCCGTACCTGGGCACCTGGATGAGCATTCATGACCCCAGTTCGCCATCGGCCGGCGGCAATTCGCTTTTCGAGATCGACTACTACTTCGGCATCGATATCGGCCTGCCCTACGGCTTCGGGTTCGATATCAACTACACGTTCTACACCTATCCGAACGATGCCACGGAGGAGGAACTCATCCTGACGCTCTACTACGACGCCACGGACCTGATCGCGGGCCTGGGCGTTGACGGCCTCAGCGCGGAGGTCTATTACTCGCTGGCGATCGGAACCCAGGGCAGCGCGACGATCTACAACGAGATCGGCTTCTCCCTGGATTATGAAATGGATGTCATGGAAGACATGCCGATCACGCTGGGCCTGGATTTCGCCCTGGGCCTGTCGTATCGCGGCTACTACACCGCCGAGTTCGATGCCGGCCAGCATCAGAATTTCGGCTTCGCCGCGGTCACCCTTCGGGCGGGCATGCCGCTGAGCTTCATTCCGGAGGAATTTGGTGAATGGTCGATCGAAGCCGGTGTGATGTTCAACTTCATCAACAGCAACATCGGCGACGCGGCCATCGCGCCCAGCGAGGATTTCAAGGCCATCGGCTATCTGACCGTTGGCGTGGACTTCTAAGGGCACATCACCGTAATGGTTCGACATTGCACTGGCGGCCCGCCCAGGAACCTCGGGCCGGACCATGTGCGACGACTTTGGCGGTCCGCCTCCTGGCGGGCCGCTTTTTTATGTGTGCCCGGATCGGTCCGCCGGCGGCGCGCGATGGTTCGCGCCCGGCCCCGGGGAGCCCAAGGTTTGGGGATTTGGGGGCTGAGCGGCCGATATCCTTTTGGGCGGGGCTGATTCGTATTCAGTTGACATGATCGCCCCTGCGTATCCCTTTCGCCGGCAGGTCTTGCTTCGGCGATACGATACCGGGGCTGTACCGGCCCTTTCGTGTCTCTTCGGAGCATTCGCGTGTCGAGCGGACATCAAGTCGATCGGAAGTCGACCGACCGTGCGGTCGGGCGAGCCGTGGGCGCGGCGGTGTTGGCCGGGATGCTGGTTGTGTTGTCGCGGATCATGCCCGTTTCGCTTGAGGGTGTGATGCTTTTCTGGCCTCTGACCGGGCTGCTGATCGTCTTGGTGGCCCTTTGTGGCCGAACGATCGTCCTGGCCGGTGTCGCAGGCATGGTTTCCGGGATGCTCCTTCTGGCGGTCTTCCCCGTTCCGACCTGGAGCATCGCGGGGCGAGCTTTGGCCGCGCAGCCCTCCTGGGTCGGGCTGGTCGCGCTGCTTACGCTTGTCCTGGCCTGCTGGCTGGGTTGGCGGCTTGGACGGAACGTTGAGCAAGTCGGCGGCGATGCATCCAGGCGCCGGATTCCGGATCGCCGGTTGCTGAGATTCTGCTTTCTCACGGTTCCCCTGACCACGCTGATTCTTGCCCTTGTGCTGCCATTGATCCTGACGTTGTGGGGGGGCTTCACCGGAACGGGCGTTGTGAAGATCGCCATGCTCTGGTGGTTGCGCGAGTGTCTTGGCATCTGGTTGGTCGTGCCGTTGGTGGTCTATGTGATCGAACAATGGAGAGAAGGCGTCTCCCGCACGGGACGTGTGCTGGTGGTGGTTGGGCTTGTCGTTGTGATGGGTCTGGGTGGCGGACTGATCCTGCTGATCCACGAGAGGGAACATGACTATGGTGAATTGCGACGATCGGCATCCATGCATGGGGAGATGCTCAGTCGCGTGCTGGAGGAAAAATTGCGGGCCAATCGGGCGATTTTCGCCGGTTTCCACAACATGCTGCGGGATGATCCCGATCCGGATGGGAAGCAGTTTGCGAGGATCGCCGCGCCGGTCGTCGGCAACTGGCCCGCTCTTACCGCGCTGGGTTGGATGATCCCGGTCCGTGGTGTGGAGCGCGGTGACTATGAGCGGGCGCAGCGTGAGCAAGGGCGTGGCGATTTCCATATTCATGAAACCGTGGATGGTCGGTCGGTGCCCGCCGGGGCGCGCCCGCTGCATGTGGTGGTCCATCAGGTCGCGCCCGTTGAAACCTTTGGACAGGTGCTGGGTTTCGACATGATGTGGGACCCGCGCCGTCGCGTGGCCGTTGATCAGGCGATGCGGTCGAGTGGGATGTTCATTACCCAGCCGATCCGAATCCACGACAATCCTCATGAGCCTTGGACAGTGCTCATGATCCAGGCGGTTCATCGCGATGAGGCGAGCTCGATCGAACCAGACCGGCTTCCAGCGGGTTTCGCGGTGATGATCCTTCGCGTGGTGGATATTTTCGGTCGGATCATTGATACGATCGATCTGGCCCGTATGGATGTTCAGCTTCAAGACATCACCGGGGATGTCGAGCCGGTTGTGCTCCTGGCTTTGTCCGATGGCCGGCCGATGCCCGTGGATACGGATGCTCCGCTGGACGCACGTCAGGCGGGTCGGACGGATGGGTATCAACGTGAGCTTGGTTTCGGCGCGCGGCGCTGGCGTCTGGTGGTTGAGCCTCGTTACGATGCCCTGTTCGCCCGAATCGCCGGAAGCACGTTCCGGTTACACGGCTCGACGGGTTTGTTTCTGCTGAGCCTGGCGCTGACGGGATTGATCTGTCAGTATCTCCTGATGGTTCAGCGCCGATCGGCCACGATTCAGCGCGAGGTTCAACTCCGGACCGAGCAGATTTCCCGGATCAATCAGCGGCTTCGGGATGAGGTCGAGCGGCGTTCCGTTGCTCAGCGTGAGCTTCGGGAGAATGAAGCGCTCTTTCGGGACATCTCCGAGGCGGCGCCGGTGGGCATGTTCCTGCTCGATGCCCGCGGGCGGCTGGTCCATGCCAATCCGCGCTTCGCGCAACTGCTGAGTCTCGATCCGGCCGACGTGTCGGGTGAGGGTTGGCTTG
Source organism: Phycisphaeraceae bacterium (assembly GCA_020831765.1). Lineage (GTDB taxonomy): Bacteria > Planctomycetota > Phycisphaerae > Phycisphaerales > Phycisphaeraceae > JAFIFY01. The sequence goes on from JAFIFY010000100.1 coordinate 3,305, forward strand.
AAGGCGTCGATCCGTCGAGCCGTGAGGCCATCCGTGCGCTCTGGCGAAACCCATCGAGCCGCGAGTCACCGCTGGTTCGCATGGAATGGCCGTGTCTTCCCTCCGGCAGCGCGCAACGGTGGATATCCATGCAGGCGCTGCACCGGATCGAAGGCGGCTGGGTCGGCACGTTGATGGATGTTACCGATATCCGGGAGGCGATGAACTCGACGCGGATCGCCGAGCAGCGCTATCGCCTTCTTCTGGATTCGATACCCGATTATCTGCTCCAGGTCGATGGGTTTTGTCGGGTCACTTACGTTAACCAGGCGATGGCCGCGCTGGTCGGTGTGAGCCCCGACTGTCTGCGTGGACAGAGGCTTGATGGATTGGACTTTGATCCGGCGGTGATCCGCCTGATCATGACCAGGTTGCACGAGGTCCAGCGAGACGGCCATGCGCTTGATTTTGAATGGCAAGGCCTGGGAGGTTCGGTCGATGTGCCGCGTTATTTTGAATCACGACTCATTCCGGAATGTGATTCCCTTGGCCGGGTGGACCGGATTTTGATGGTGGCCCGCGATGTGACCCGTCGCAAAGAGTATGAAGGCCTGATCATCGAAGCGAGGGCGACCCTGGAGAACCGTGTGCGTCAGCGAACGGAGGAGCTGGCCCTGGCCAACGCCTCGCTCAAGGAGGCGAACAAAGACTTGACTCGCGAGGTCTTTGAACGCGGTCAGGCCGAAGATGCGCTGCGCAATAGCGAGCGGTTCAATCAGCAGATCGTGCAGGCCACCGAAGCGCTGATTTACGTCTATGACCCGGTGCGGCGCGTCCTGACGTTCCACAACCGCCGCGCGGCCGAAATCTTTCCGGAGTCATGGGTCGGACCGGAGCCTCTGACGATCGAAGCGGTGATTGATGCGATTCATCCCGATGACCGGGAGCGGGTTCGACATCACCTGGCCCAGGTCATGCGCCTTGAGGTCGATCAGCACGCCGAGATGGAATGCCGATTCGGGGGTGCCGACGAAGATCGGCGATGGTTCCATGTTCTGCACCGCGTTTTCGAGCGCGGCGAAGACGGCGCGCCGATCCGGATACTGGGCATGGCCGTCGAGATCACGGCGATCAAACAGGCCGAACTGAGCGTGCGTCGTTCGGAACGGCTGGCCTCGATCGGAACCCTGGCCGCGGGTATCGCCCACGAGATCAACAATCCCCTGGGGATGATGTTGATCACCGCGCATGATGCGTTGATGTGCCTTCGCCAGAAGCGCAACGTTGAGGAAGTGCCCGGTTTGATCGAGGAGATTATCGAGAGTACCCGGCGGTGCGCCGGCATTGTCAAGCGCGTGCTCGCTTTCTCCCGGCATGAACCGTCCATTCTCGAACCGGTGTCGTTGGCCGAGCCGATCCGCCGAGGGGTGAGCCTCGTGGATCGCTTCGCCGGTGACCGTGGTTGCGAGTTGACCTTGGATCTCCCGCCCGAAGGCCCCACGGTGAACGCCGTCCCGTCCGAGGTGGAGCAACTGATCGTCAACCTGGTTCACAATGGCGTTCAGGCCGGAGCGAGGCGGGTTGCCGTACGCGCCCGCTCCGAGCCGGATGGTGTGGCGCGTGTATCGGTCATGGATGATGGGCGGGGCATGACCGCCGAGGAAGCCGAACGGGCCTTCGATCCGTTCTACACCAATCGGTTCGATGAGGGTGGCACCGGACTTGGCCTGAGCATTTGCCATGGCATCATCAACGACCACGGCGGATCGATCCGAATCGACCGCACAGGCCCCGACGGCACGGAGATCAGTTTCACGCTGCCGCTTGCCGATCGCCAGGTCACCGCGCTGGCCGACTCATCGCAGGGGCAAGGCCAGACCAAGATCGAGGCGGGCATCAGTGCTCGGTCCGGGGATTGAGCCCGGTCGCGGCGGGCCTCGGATCAACCGCCCGGCCCAACAGCGGTCCCGGAAATATCAAGGCTTTGGATGTCGGCCTCGAGCAGTCGCATCGATCGAGAGTAGAAATTGTCGTGTTCCATCAGCGTGTCGTGAGTGCCCGCGGCGACCACACGGCCGCCTTCGATCAGCACGATCCGGTCCAATTCACGGGCATGGCGGAGCGAATGGGAGACCATGATCGTGGTTCGATCGCGCATGGCGACCTTCAGGGCACGCCGGAAGTCGACTTCCGCCTGCGCATCCAGGGCGCTGGTCGGTTCATCAAGGACGAGGATGCGGGGCTGGCGGACGATGGCGCGCGCGATGGCCAGACGTTGCTGCTGACCGCCTGAAAGCGTCAAGCCGTCCTGCCCGAGGCGCGTATCCAGACCGTCGGGCAGATCCCGCACGAACCGAAGCGCGTTGGCCTGCTCCAGGGCGTTGAGGATCGTCTGGTCTTCGATGTCCTGCCGGCCGTAGGCGATGTTTTCGCGGATGGTGCCTGAGAAGAACACCGACTGCTGCGTCACCACACCGATGTTGCGTCGGATCGATCGCATGTCCAGGTCATTCACATCCCGGCCGTCGATCAGAACCTGCCCCCGGTCCGCCCGGAGAAAACCCATGGCCAGTGAGAGAAACGTGCTCTTGCCCCCGCCGGAAGGTCCGACAATGCAGACGCTCTGGCCCGGTTCGATAAGAAGATCGATGCCATCGAGAGCCGGTCGCCCCTGGCCGGGATAGGTGTAGTGGACGCCCTGGAATTCGATCTGCCCCACGACGATGCTGACCTCGTCCCGGCCGCGGTTGAGCTCGATGTCCGGGGCATTGAGCACCTCGGTGACGGAAGCGAAGGCGTCGCGAACCTGGCTGAGCATGGGCATGGTGTTGAGCAGATGCAACACCGCATGGGTCGCCGAGGCGAAAAACGCGTTGAACATCACCACATCGCCGGCGGTCAACATGCCGTGCATGGCCGCGACGGTGGTACACACCAGAAACAGCGTCTGGAACAGCGTGAACGTCACCCATCCGGAGGAGGCGAACCAGCCGCTGATCACATCGAATCGGACACCGGCGTGGGTGACCTGCCCGATGGCCTTCTCGGTGTCTTCCAGTTCCTCTTCCTCGACACCATGGGCGCGGGTCAGAGGGATCATGGTGATCATCTCGCTGACCTGCGAACTCATGTTTTCCATACGGTGCCGATACTCGGTGGCACGGCTGCCCAGTCGGCCGCGAAAACCCCGGCGGATCGCCACCACCGCCGGAACCAGCACCACCGCCAGCGCCAGGGCCAAGGGGGCGCGGATCGCCATGGTGGCCATCGCCACCAGGATGGTGATGATGGAACTGAAAAGCGCCTCGATGAAGATTTTCGGCCCGTTCTCGATCAGGTCAACATCGCGGATCACCTTGCTTTGCAGCCTGCCGACCCCGGCCTTGTTGTGGTACAGCAATGAGAGATGCTGGAGCTGGCGGCATACGCGAATCCGCAGTTGATAGCCCACGCTTCGGCAGATTCGGCTGAGGAATCGGACATAGGTGACATGCGAGGGTATGTTCTGCGCGATCAGCAGCACCATGATCGCGGTGTAGATCGCCAGCCTGCGGCCGCGGCCTTCGGGCGGATGCGCCAGCAGGTCGATCATCAGACCGACATAGATCGGCATGGTCCATGCGGGCGAATGCTTGATGATGAAAAACACCACCATGCCGATGACCTGTCGGCCACGGCCCTGAACATACATCCGCACGATGCCGTGCGAGGTCAGCGGCTTCTTGAGTGGATCGAGCATGGTCGGGTCGAGTAGGCCGCCAAGATAGCCTCAGGTGGGTGGCGCGGCCAATCGATGGCGCCTGGATGACGACGATCGGGATGGATTGGCGGGGTGGCGCCGATCTGGTCGGATTCGGGCATCGATCCTATTTACGGGCCATCAACCGCAGCAGGGCACCGCATCCGATGGCGCCGAGTGTGGGCAGGAGATGCTCATCGCGGATACGGGTGAACCGGCTTCGGATGTCCTCGACGGTACGGCCGAGCTGCGCGGCCAGTTTCTCCGGCGGCGTTCGCTGGACCACGATCGCCTCGATCAGGGTCCAGTCTTCATCGCCAAGTCGATCGCGCAGCGGAGCGACCACGGTGGCCAGCAGTTGGTTGCGCTGGCGGCTGAGACGCTTGCGCGCGGCCTGGGCGCTCAGGCCGGCCTGTGCCGAGGCATTTTCCCAACTCTCGCCGGCAAGCACATAGTGTTCCACCAGAATCCTGTCGACCCGGTCCAGTCCGGCCAGGAGGCGTTCCCGCAACTTCGCCAGAGCTTCCTGGTTGAGCGCCAGGGCCTCCATGGCCGCGACTCGTGTGCTGGGGCCGGCCTGGTTGCAGACCTTCTCAGGCGTCCTTGAATCATCCTCGACGGCGAGCTGGGATATCTGGATCGGCTCCCCTCGACGGCCACCCTTGCGGAGTCGATCGATGATCTCATTACGCACCGCCTCGCGAAGATAGCGCTGGGCGTGCAGATCATCTTCGCATCGATCGACCATTCGATCGATCTGACCGACCATCACGGTTTGAACCACACTGTCCAACTGGTAATTGACCATCCGCGCGCGATCCCCCAGCCGGCGGCGCGCATGACGTTTGAGCATTTCAGACAGCTTTACCGCCGCGCGGTTCTGACGTTGCGGATCATCGCTCTGAAGGTCGGCCAGTAGACCGCTGCGATCCGATTCGGACAAAGTCTCGGAATTTTCCACCGGTACCTTTCACTCTAAGCGTATCTGTCCTTATTTTACCGGGACTTTTCCGCCCCCGCCGCGAGCGCGGCCGGTTTGGTCGAAACCGTAACGCGCTTGCGTTTTCTCGCCGCCACCCTTGAAGCCCGCGGATTGCCCAGCTTCACACGCCTCGGTGTCAGGCGATGCCGTTGGTGGTTGAAGTTCCGACGGTCACAAGCTGGATCGGTTGTTCGCAGTGGGTATTGGAGCGGCCTGACGCCTGGATTGCTGGTGGTCGTGGTGCTGGGGCGGAAAGCGGCTGGGGACGGGGCTTCTTGTCGAGAGGCCCTGAGACGGTGAACCGGGTCGGCGGAGCGTTGCGAATGGGCGGTGAGGAGTGAAGCCGGCTCCGAGGGTGATTTCGGGGGCCGGGTTCCCGGAACGGGTTCCGGGAGCTGGTCGTGGGGGAGCCGATTCCGGGGGTGGCCGAGCCCCGACCAGGCTCGGTCATTTCATATTTGCTGTGCAGCGCGGCTGATCAGCGATTCCAGCGGCGTGGGGTCGGAGAGGTCTTCCAGGACCAGGTCAGCCCCGGCGTTGCCAAGTTCATGCGTGGTGGAGGTGCCTGTGGCCACGCCGACCGCCAGGCAGCCGTGGACCTTGGCGCAGTGAACATCGTGGGGCGTATCGCCGATGATGATGACTTTACGGGGGTCGCAGGCGGTGTTGGTCCGTTGGGCGAATCGGCTCATGGCAACAGCCGTCAGATCGGGCCGGGTTGGCCCATCGTCGCCATAGGCGCCCAGGGCGAAGATCGCGGTGTCGATGCCCGCCGCCGCCAGTTTGATCGGCGCAGCGCGTCGATAGTTTCCCGTCAGCAGTCCCAGCACGATATCGCCCCTGGCATCCGCCCGTCGGGCCAGTCTTTGGAGAATCTCGCGGATGCCCGGCATGACCACGGTGCGGTCGGGATTGCCGCGCAGCTCCGATTCGAGCATTTCGAGATATCGATCGTGGAAGTCATCGTGATGGAGCTGGTGGTCATTGATGCCGTTGGCGATCGCCGCCTGGGCGTAGATGGATGGGTCCAGGCGGCCGGCCATGTCCACATCCCACTGAAACTCCGGACCGAAAAGATCGCGTGTGACCTTATCCATGGCATGGAGGCCGGCGCGTTGCGTGCTGAGCAGGGTGCCATCGATGTCGAAAAGAATGAGAACAGGGTGGGACACGACTGAAGGCTCCGATGGGCCACGGTTGCGGGATTCCGGGATTCCGGGATTCCGGGGGTAGTGTAGTCATCCGGGACCGGCGGGGATATGCCGTCGTGAGGATGCGGTAAAATGCGGCCATTCACCGCTTTGAACAGAGAATCAAGGAGCAGAGTCATGATCCACAGGCAGGCGATCGCTTGGGTGTTAGTGGTTTGGTTATTGGCGGCGTTGCCGGCCGGTTGCGGGCCGAGTGAGACCGAGCGGGCGGCGGGGCGGTACGAGGTCGAAGAGCGTCAGGTCTCCTGGGAGCACGGGGGCGTTACGTTCCAGGGCTTTAAGTACGTGCCCAAGGATGCGCCGGCGGCGAAGCTGGGTGTCGTGGTCTATCCAGAATGGTGGGGCGTCAATGCTTTTGCCCGTGACGAAGCCAGGAAGCTGGCTGAGCAGGCCGGGGTGGTGGTGCTTGCGGCTGATCTGTATGGCGACGGCCAAACGACGACCGAGGTTCCCCAGGCTCAGCAATGGGCGGGCGCCCTTTATGGGGATGTGGCCGAATGGCGAGGCCGGGCGCGCGCGGCGATCGAAGCGCTCAAGGCTGAGGCCGGTGTCGAGTCGTTCATGGTGATGGGCTATTGCTTCGGCGGTTCCACCGCGCTTCACATGGGCTATGCCTCGCCTGGTGTTCGTGGTGCGGTGAGCTTCCACGGCAGCCTGCCGGTTCCGCTGCCGGATGATCCGATCGATGCCAAGATTCTCGTGCTCCACGGCGAGGCCGACCCGCTGGTGCCCCGGGAGCAGATCACCGAGTTCGTCGATGCCATGAATCATCGCACCGCCGACTGGACGATGATCGCCTATGGCCACGCGGTGCATAGCTTTACGAATCCGGCCGCCGATGAAGTCGGCATCGATGGCGTGGCCTACCAGGCGGAGGCGGCGAGGCGATCGTGGCAACACATGCTGGCGATGCTGGATGAACTTCGGCGGGCCGAGGCCCGCTGAGTGGCGCTTCGCGGGGGATGGGCCGCGCGTCGGTGTGCCTGGTATGGCCTGCCGACATCTGGCCGGGCCGGGGTTTCGCCAGTGCGGAGCGCCTGCGATGGTCAGCGGATCGGGTCTTCAAGCACCAGTGGCTGATCGGCATCCTCGATCGACGGGGCGATGGGTTGCCGCGGCGCTGGAGCCCGCGCCGCCGGCAGGACCTCGATGGGGAAAATGGCCTTGTAATCCGGGCCCCGTGCGATATCGGTATGCACCGTGATGAACCACTTGAATCGCGGATAATCCGGGCCGTGAAAGCTTGATGGTTGGCCGTCGGGCAGGGTCAGGATGCCCGAATAACGAAGCGCTTCGCCGGGCGAGACCATCTTGCCCGATTCGAAATTATCCTCCTGCGGGCAGTGAAAGAGCGTTTCTGATTCGTAATGGACCTCGGTTCCGTAGGAGGTCTCATTTCCACTCTTGCGTCGATAGTGCTCCTCACAACGCAGGCCGACATATACCGCATCGATGATCAGGCCCCGCTTGATGAGTTGTTCCACATAGACGGTGATCGATTCACCGATGCGCGGCTTGGCGGTGTTGATCATGACCATCGCATCGTGGACCTGGCCGTAAAGCTTCAGATAATGGCGCGTCACACCAAGCCCGATCAGGCCAAGACCACCGTAGATGCCAAGCGCGATGCTTGGGAATGCGGTCATGCGGCCACCGATTCCCGTGAAATGCAGCAGGCAGAACAAGCCTGCGAGCCACCAGAGCCCGGTGACGAAGCCTGAAGCCTTGAGCCGGGCGATCAGGCTCGTCGATGGGGCAAGTTCGAAGAAGCCCTCGATCGCCGGCTTGGGGTCTTCCTCAGTTTTCGATATCCGAGGCGCGCCGATCATGAAGCTGACGCCGACGGCGAAGAAAAGCATGGGAAAAAGCACGAAGATGTACGGGAAAAATGTGGGTTCCTTGAGCAGAAAGGACGAGGATGGACTTGATGGGAGGTAGTACGCGGTGACCGACTGGCCGACCGTGAAGCGATTGATGGTGCGCTGGGCTTCGGAACGACTTGAAGAATGCACCTCCAGCGGAAAGACCCGGTTACCGACATGGCTCTGACCGGCTACTTCGTACCGGTGATCGACCTTGGGCGCGTAAGACGTCCCATCGCTGTCCGACTGGATGTCGATCCAGGTCCGTTCGATGGTGGCCGTGATCGGCTGGTAACGGACCAGCATCACATGCTGATAAATGGCGAAGCCGACCCCCGCGGCCATCATGGTCAAGGGGATCAAGGTGAAGAAAAAGCCGAACTTTCTCATCATGGCCGATCTCCTGTGACTGGGGGCCATACGCCGGTGTCCTAAGACCACCGATGATCGACAAGCCGGCATCGGCATGTTCCCAGGATCAGAGCGAGATCCGGCGGATCGGTTCTTCAAGCACCAGCGGCCGTTCTTTGTCGTCGGGCGATTCGCCGGATGAAGCGGCGGGCTGAGTGACGGACTTGGCCGGCAGGACGGTCAGGGGGAAACGAGCCTTGTAATCCGGGCCGCGCAGAATATCGGTATGCACCGTGATGAACCATCTGAAGCGGGGGTAAAGTTTCTGGCGGGCGGGGGTGGAAGCGGGCAGGTTGTCGGGCAGGGTCAGCGTGCCGGTATAGCGAAGCGCTTCACCGGCCGCGACCACGCGGTCGGATTCGGCGCTGGTGCCGTCCGCACACTCGAACGGCTCCGAGCTTTCGTGGCGGACATGCGTGCCATATTCGGTTGATCTACCGGTGCTGCGCTTGTAGCTCTCCTCGCATCGCAGGCCGACGTTCATCGCGCTGACCGTCAGCCCTCTTTTGATCAATTGCTCGACGTAGACGGTCAGGGAGTCGCCGATGCGGGGCTCAGTGCGATCAATCATCACCAGGGCATCATGAAGCTGGCTTTGAAGTTTCAGATAGTAGCCCAGAATGCCGAAGCCGACGAGGCCGACGGCCCCATAGACACCCATGGCGATGCTCGGCATCATGGTCATCCGGCCGCCGATCCCGGTGAAGTGGAGCAGACAGACCAGGCCGATCAGCCACCAGAGCCCGGTCACCAACACAACGGCCTTCAGTCGCCGGCTGAGCCCCGCATCCGGGCTCAACTCGAAAAAACCTTCGATCGCCGGGCGCGGCGCGACATCATCCTTCGCTGGGCGCGGCCCGGCTAGCAGTATGCTCAGACCGATCACCACGAACAGCATCGGGAACATCGCAAAGATATAGGGGAAGAAGTCGGGCTCCTTGACCAGAAACGATTCTGAAGGATCCGAAGGGTTGTAATACGCGGTAACGGTATCACCCACCTGAAAGCGGTTGATCGTGCGCTGCGCGGCGGACCGATTCGATGATGAAACCTCCAGTGGATAGACATGGTCGCCGACGTAAGTCTGTCCCTCGACCTCGTAGCGGTGATCGACCTTGGCCGCGTAGTTCGTGCTCTCGCTGCCCCGTCTGCTTTCGATCCATGTCCGTTCGATCGTGGCCGTCACCGGCTTATAGCGGACCAGCTTGGCGTGCTGGTTAATGGCCAGACCCGTTCCCACGGCGATGAAGATCAGTGGAAACAGTGTGAAGATGAGGCCGAACCATCTGGGCATTGACAATCTCCTTGGAAGCGCGATCACCGAACGGTGTTTCAAACCCGACGCTACGCCCGCTCCTTGGTCATTCACACGGATGTCGTTGATTTTAGCAGATCGCGGATCATCTCACGCCTCATGGTCGGAGCATGCATCGGTGACCAGGCGAATGCGGGGGCCTCAGCGGCGGGAGTCGGGCCCTGACTCGCTCGCCCCGGCGCCGCCCCGGCCATTTATTTCGACGTTTTCGTGGTTGGTCGGATGAAACAGCTTCGTCTTGGCCGCCTGGGGCGTGATCAGGTCTTTTCCGGCCAGCGCGGCGATGAACAATCCCACACCGATCATCAGCGCATCCCAGATGCGGACGGCGAACAGGTAAGCCATCGCCGTCGCTTCGCCAATGCCGATCAAGAGAAACGCACCGATCATCCCGCCATCGAACGTGCCCGCGCCGCCGGGTGTCAGCGGCAGGGCCAGAAGCGCCTGCCCGATGACGAAGAGAATCATCATCTCGCCCAGCGCCATGGACCCGGCCGGATCGACGATGAAGATGAAAAAGAACAGCGGCCGCAGCATCATCATGATGTGCGTACCCATGAGCATCAGCAGCGCAACGCCCGCGGCGGCTTTTTCACGGGCGAAAACCTCGCTGACCTGCTGTTCCATCTGCCGCGCGCGGATCGTCAGCCGAGCCAGCCAGCGCGAGTGGGGACGCCACCACCAGAACACGCGGACCAGATGCGTCACCGGCGTCCAGTGCCGGTATAACGCCAGAATCAGGAGGATGCCGAAGATGCTGATCGTGCCCGTCACGCTGAGGATGGTCACTCCGATCGGCGTATAGGGCCGCTCGAAGAACCATGCCCCGAACGCCAGCAGCGAAACCAAAGCGCAGAACCCGAAGAAAATGATGAAGCTGAGCAGCTCCAGATACTTGGCCAGCAGTACCGTCCCGCTGAGTTCGGTATAGGACAGCCCGGTCCTGCGGCCGACATAGAGCACGCGAAGCGCTTCGCCACCGACATAAGTCGATGGTGTGAGCGTGTTGATCGATTGTCCGACGACGATCCCCGCCAGCAGGGTGCGAAACGGAATGCGATGGCCGATGGTTCGGCTGAGCACGGACCATGCTCCGGCCTGGAAGAGGACGATGACCATCGGCGACAGGCCCACCGCCACCACCGCCAGCCAGCCGACCTCTCGCAGCACATCCATCGTCCTGACCGGGCCGACCAGCCATAACACGACGCCGAACAGCGCCGCGAACACCGCCGCCATCATGAACCAGGAACGCGGTGTGGTCACTTCGAATCCAGTCTCCAGACGGTCTTGGCCATGCTCGGGTATCCATGCCCCCATGGGTTCAGGTCGGCGATTCACCGACTCGGACTCCAAGAGCATACTCAAGCCCAAGCCGGTGATGAAGCGGCCCGGTGGTTCTCTAGCGCAGCAGGGCGATCAGAAGCTGGGCGCTGATGGTCATCAGGATCAGCGCGACGGGATAGGATGCGGCATAGGCGATGGCCGGGCTGTCGGCATCGGTCCTGCTGGTCAAGGCACCCAGTCCCGGCGTCGAGGTCATGCCTCCGCAGGTCGCCCCGAGAATCTCCAGGAGCGGCAGCTTAAGCCAGTATCGCGCCACCAGGTAGCCAACGATCATCGGCAGCAGCGTGACCGCCGCGCCCATCAGCAGCAGCATCGGGCCGAATTCACCCACCACATCAACGAACGCTCCGCCGGCCCGTACACCGGCATCGGCCAGGAACAGGACCAGGCCGATTTCACCCATGACCAGGCGGCTGGCCCGCGGGATGTGCCCGACCAGACGGCCCACCCGGCCGAAATGACCGAGGATCAGCGCCACCAGCAGGGGCCCCCCGGCCATGCCCAGCGTGAAGGTATTGCCCCCGGGCAACGTGATCGGCGCCATGCCCAGCAGCACGCCCACCGTGATGCCGACGGCCATCGAGATCACATCGGTCTCATCGACGAGCTTGGCCCGGTGGCCGGCCACATCGCTGAACTTCTGAAGGTTCTCCGGATCGCCCACGCACCAGAGCGTGTCGCCGCTCTGCACCACCGTTTCACCACGCGGCACGAAATCCACGCCCAGCCGACTGATCCGTGAGATGATGATGCCATAGTTTTTCAGCGGGTTGAGTTGCTGGATCGACTGCCCGATGATGGCGCGGCTGGAGACGACCACCTGCCGGCGCTCGCGCTCGGTGTCCATGTAGAAGCGCTCTTCGCTTCGCTTGCCCAGAAAGTCCACGACGTAGCCCACGGTCCGGTCTTCGCCGACGATGAGCACGTGGACGCCGGGCTGGAAAGTGAAACCGGCATCGATCGGTGCCAGCCTCCCGCCCTCGAGACGTCGCGAGACCTGACAGGCCGAATCGCTGATGAAGGGAATCTCGGTCGGTGACTTGCCGGTGACCGATGGATTGAGCACTTCAACCAGAACCCGGACGATCCGCCGATCGCGCCCTTGGCGCGCTTTGCTCTGACGCTCGAGGGTCTGAAAATCGCTGCCCAGCAGCCGGGGCAGCAGTTGCACGAACAACACCACGCCGATGACGCCGAAGGGATACGCGATGCCGTAGCCGATCGAGACCAGCGGACTGTCCGCGCCGGCGACATCCAGTGCCGAAGCCAGGGCGGGTGTGCTGGTCAGTGAGCCGGCGAATAACCCGGCGGCCAGTTCCGCGGGCACGTCGATCAGCAGGGCCAGTGTCAAGGTGGTGACGACCGCGGTCAGGATGATGACCACGCTCAGATGCGCCAGTATCTTGCCCTGGCGAACAAAGACGCGGAAGAAACTCGGGCCGGCCGTGATGCCCACGCAGTAGACAAAGAGCACCAGGCCCACGCCGCCCACGCCCTCGGGGACGCGATAGCCCAGATGGCCCAGCAGGATCGCGGCGAACACGACGCCCGAACTGCCCAGCGCGACATTGGCCACGGTGATCTGGCCCAGGGCCATGCCCACCGCGATCACGGCGAACAGCGCCACGATCGGATGCCCGAGAAAGGCATCCATGGTCGCCTGGAGCGCATCGGGCTTCGATTGGGGCTCGGTCGGGGCCGAAGCCGCCGGCCCGTCATTGGCTGGTGCCGCGATGGCCTGGTCGCCCAAGATGCCGACGGCAAGGCTGGGCGGTGCGCAAAGCGTCGCGGCCAGCAGGCCCAGAGCAGCGCCCAGGCACGCAAAGAGAAGCCAGGATCGCGCCGGGCGTCCGGTTGGCGAACTTCGGGCGCACTGGGGTGTGGGATCGCGCAGAATCATGCAACGCCCTCAGCTCGACGGCCAAGCCGGATATCTCACCCGGTCAGCCGGGCCGGCATCGAATCATGCCGGATCGGCCCGATCATGCCTGGCTTATCCAGCCGGGTTTTCCTCGGGCTTGTCCGGCTGCTGGGCGTCGGTCTCCTTGGTCGGCTCGACCTTGTCAGGCGTTGAGGCGTCGGGGGTCGGCCCGGAGTTGGTCGTCGCGGGCTCCTCATGAAACACCTCGTCCAACTCGGTGCCGTCCGCGGCCTGCCGAAGCAACAGGTAGACCCAGGTCTGCGTGGCCATCAGGATGTTGATGACAAAGGCGATGACCAGTGCCTGGAGCACGAACAGCCAGACGCGCAGCGCCGCCGAGGCGACCATGGCCGTGGCCGGAAGGTCGGTCCAGTCATCAGTCCGCAGCGCATCAAAGCGGTTGATGGCGGTTCCATCCACCTCAAGACCGCGGAAGACGCCCGAGGCGACAAAGTAAAGCGCCAGATCACGCGTCAGTGTCAGCAGCCAGGTGACGAAGATGATTGTGATGCCGGCATAGAACACGGAGAGCAGCACCAGCCCGAGCCATCGCCAGGGTCGGCTGAACAGATAATTGAAGGCTCGCGCGATGGCATCGAACGCATCGGTGCCTTCCGTGGCGATCGCCGGATAGAGCATCGGGCCGCCACCGGCCAGGCCGATCAGCAGCAGGGCCATCAGGAATCCGGCCAACAGCGCCAGGACGAAGCCCACCGCCACGAGAATGTCCAGGACCGGCACGTTGGCCAGCAGGCCAAGCAGCATCAGCAGGACACCCATCCCCAGCACCAGGAGAATGGGAATCGCCGGAGCCAGGAAGAAGCTGAGGAATCGGTCCTTGGAAAACAGGATGGCATCCATCGCCGCGACACGCTCATTGCATGTGGCGTGCAGGGCCATCATGCGCGCCAGCGCTCCGCCGAGGAAGGCGAAGATGGCCAGCACCAGGGGCAGGAAGATGATCGTGTAGACCGTGTGAGCGCGAAGCATCCACTGTGGGCCGGTGACGAAGAAATCCCGCAAGGCGGTGATCATCAGGCCGATGCGCTCGGTGATCGCGGTATCCGGTGGGATGGTCGAGGGCATGATGGGGTTGGGGATGATGCCCATGAGGCGATCCACCACGACACCGCCCATTTCCAGCCAGGTGGCGAAGATGCCGGTGAACAGTTCGCGGCCGACGGTATCGATCTGGCGGATGAAATCATCGCGCTGAGCCTCCAAGGTCTCGATGCGCTCTTCCATGGCCTTACGATCACGTTCGACAGCTTCGCGATCCTCGCGTTCCTTGTTCTCCTCCTCGAACTCCTTGCGCATGTCCGCGATGGTTTTCGCGATGTTCGAGCGGATGTTGGACTTGACCGCGCCGATGGCCGCGACCGGACGACTGTCGTACCGCTCCAGGAAGCTGAACGCCGTCGAATGTTGCCACGCTCCGTTGCCGTCGGCCCGCTCGGGTTGTTGACTGAGTCCCATCGGTTCCGACGCTTCGTCAGTCAGCCCGGCCACCATACCGCGATGGATGCTTCGCAACGTGCGACGGAACTGACGTGTTGTCGGCGGGCCGGTATCTTCCCGCAGGGCAATCCTGCCTTCGGCAAGTCCCTCACGCGTATCCATGAAGCGTTCGAACACCAGGGCATCGATCTCGTACCGCGTCATGCGGATCGTCTCGATGGTTCGGATCTTGTTGGACCTCAAATTGTTGATCCGATCCCGAATCGCCAGCTTGCCAGATTCGGATTCTTCGGCGGCCAGTTCCTGCTCGGCCTCGGTGATGCGGCGGTCGAAGGACCGGCTTGTGCGCTCGACGATATTGGCGATCGCGCCGTCAAGATCGTCGCGATATCGCTCCTGGAACGATTCCCTCACGGATTCGACCTCGCGATTGACATCCGCCTGGGTGCGGGTTTCGCTCGGGGTGAGGTTGAGCAGGTCCGCGTTGATCCGGTTGGAAAGGCGATTAACCGCCGCGCGTTCGGCGTTGACCAGCACTTCGTGCAGCCCGACACCCATCGGCCCTTGCAGCTTGAGGCCGCCCTCGATCGCCGCGCGGCCGCCGATCCCTCGCCAGAGGCCATCCATGATGGTGCCCGCCAGGAAGATGGCGATCACCATGAGGAGGGCGAGCCCAAGCTTGTAGGGGTGGGTGGCGATCCGGAAGGAACGGAAGATTCCGCTGAAGGATGCCCAGTTGATGGATCCTTCGCGGTCGTGGGGTGCTAAATTGGGCGACTGCGACATGGCGGCCTCTCCTTGGAATGATGCCGGCTGCGCCCCGAGCCAAGCCTGAATCACATCAGGTCCGGTTGGAACGGACCGCAACCGTCGCCGCTATCATAAGTTCCCGCCCGAAAGGTTCAACGTGAGGCGCTGGGCTGCCCGCGCCGCTCAGCCCCGGCCTCCGCATCCCCGGCCACCGCGTTCGGCTCCCCGGAGGAGGCTGGAAGGTCCATGGTCAGTGGTTTGCCCTCGGCCATCGCGACGCTGCAAGCCGCCTCGAACTGCTGGATTTTTGCCACACGCCGGGCATGACGGCCACCTTCGAACTCGGCCTGGAGCCAACTTTGGATCAATCGGTCGATATTCTGTCGCCCCAGGGTGTGCGCGGAGAGGCAGATCACGTTGGCATCGTTATGCCGCCGGCTCATCTGGGCTTCAAACTCATCATGGACCAGCGCGGCCCGGACGCCCGGCACCTTGTTGGCCGCGATGCACATCCCGATTCCCGAGCCGCAGATCAGGACGCCACGCTCGGCCCGACCGTGATGGATCGCCAGGGCCACCTCGAACGCCGCGACCGGATAGTCCGCGGTCTGTCCGTCCACCGAGCCGTGCAGGGTGATCTCGTGACCCTCGTTTTCAAGATTGTCACGGAGCCGTCGGAGAAATTCGCTGCCGCGGTGATCAGCGCCCAGGGCGATCTTCATAATGAGAACTCCTCGATCCGCCGCTCGAGGGCGGTCTTGATCTGGTTAAGGCAGGTGGCGTAGGACTCGACATCGCTTCCGTACGGGTCAGCGATCTCGGCTTCGCTCGACAACAGGTGAACTTTATCCGAAGCCTCGGGAATCTGTCGCAAGATCGCATCCTGATGGCTCCGGGTCATGCAGAACACCAAGTCGGCCTGGTGAATCATCTCGGTGGTCAAGCCGCGCGAGCGATGTTCGGACAGATCCAGTCCCAGACGCTTGACCGCTTCCTGGGCGGGCAAGCTGGCCGGCACACAGCCCTGGCCGTAAACGCCGGCCGAACCAATTTCGATGCCCAGCTCCGGAAGCTGTTGCACGCGAACCTGATGCCTTTGGGAAAGCAGCGTCCGGGCCATGATCTCGCTCATGGGCGAACGGCAGGTATTGCCGGTGCAGACAAAAAGGATATTGATTTTTAGCATCTTGCGGATGAAGCGTTCGCTGTACACGCCCTCCCGGACCACAAAGACATCATCCGGCCGGCCAGCGGCCCCGACGCGGATGACCGTGGATGGACGGGCGTACCGTGTCTGTCCATCCTCGAGCAGCAGATCGAGCGAATCGCCCACCTGAGAGAGGGCATCCTCGGGGGTGACCGGGAGGCTGCCGTTTTTCGATGCGCCGGCCGCGATCACCACATGGGGCACCGCATCGAGCATGGCTCGGGCGACGGGATGGTCGGGGCATCGGAGGCTGATTACGCCGCCCCGCACAATCCTGTCCCGCATCGTGTCCGGGCCCGCCGGCCAGTCCGGGTCGGCGGCAAGCTGGTCGCTCAATTCCAACATGATGGTGACCGGTCCCGGCCACATGCGGCTGAACCAGTAGCGCACCAGCCCCGGCAACCTGCCGAGCAGTTGCTCGGCGGCACGTGCGTTGGCCAGATGAAGGGTCCAGGGTTGTTCAAGACCGGGCTCGCCGAGCAGGCCGGAGAGCTTTTCCATCGCCTGATCGTGGTCCGCGCGGGCGGCGATGCCATAGACGGTCTCGGTGGGGAACCCCACGAGCCCTCCTTCACAGAGGGTCTTGGCCGCGACCTCGACGGCTTCCGCCGCCGATTCGGGTTGGCTGATCTGAATTCGCTCCATCGTTGAACCACGGTACCAGAAGGGTGCGGCGCTCCTGCCGGTAATCATAGCACTCCAAAGTCGGCGATCGGGCGTCGGTGGCGATGACCTGACGGTACGTGCCGCCACGGGGCGGGGGTTCGAGGTTCGTGCGGCGAACGGGCAATGGAGATTGGCCGATCCGCTGATGAGCGGGGAGATTGCGCGGTGGTGACTCCTGTGATGGTTATCGGCCCGAGAGCAGCCAGGTGAGTTCCGGCCGTCGTGTCAGATGGGCCGCCAGAAGATAGACCCCGGCCCCGGCCAGAACCAACCCGGCCAGAAGCAGGCTGGACTCGGTCCAACTGATCATCGCCGGGTTGAAAACAACCAGCCACGGGGCGAGCAGGAACGCCATCAGCAGCGAAAGCGCCATCGTCCACCCCCAGCTTTGCACAACCTGGATATCTCCGGTCCGGTCGATTCTTCGGCGGATCGACCTCATCAGCAGCACGACCTGAAGCACCGCCGAGAGGGCGGTGGACCAGGCCAGTCCGGCAGCGCCCAGTGGCCAGATCAGGATCATGTTGCACACGAGATTGAAGCCGACGCAGATCAGACTGATGCGCAGTGGCGTGCGCGAATCATGCAGCGCGTAGAGGCCGCGTGTGAGCACGTGCATCATCGAGTAGGCCCAGATCGCCGACGCATAGGCAAAGAGGATGGCCGAGACATGGATGGCATCGTCGAGCTCGAAACGGCCGCGCTCATAGACCGCGCGGCAAAGGGGGGTGGCGACGATCATCATGCCGACACTGGCGGGCAGGCCGATGAAGACGGTCAGGCGGAGGCCCTGCCGCAGTATCTGGCCGAACTCAGCCGGTGCCGTGGCCCGGGCTTCCACGGCAGCGCCCGCCGCCGCTCCCATCGGATCATCCCGCCTCGCCGCCGCCCTGGCCAACGCCGGGAAAACCGCCGTCGCCACCGCGATGCCGAATACGCCCAGGGGAAACTGATATAGCCGCTGTGCCCATTGCAGCGCCGCGACCGAACCTTCACGCATCGGGCAAGCGATCACGTATCCGAAAAGGTTGATGGTATCCCGGTCGCCCTTGGGCGAAAGAAAGAACGCCAGCAGTCCATCGAAGAACGCGTTGACCTGAAACACCGCCAGCCCGAGCAGCATTGGCAGCATCATGATCAGCATGGATTTGAACGGGCCGGTTACGCCCTGGACGTTGAATCTCAATCGCTCAAAACGCAAGACCGCCGCGATCTGCCAGCCGACCTGCAAGACGCCGGCGACCAGCACCGACAGGGCGATGGGGATGACCGTCGCGGCGTCCGGTTCGTCGGCGGCCCGGCTGGATCCCCATGCCGCGCCGGCGATCATCAGCAGGTTCAGAACCACCGGCGCGGCACTGGTCGAGCCGAAACGGCCGCGCACCTGCAGGATGCCGCCGATCAGCGCCACCATGCAGACCAGGGGCATGTAGGGCAGCATGAGCATGGCCAGCCGGATGGCCAGAGCCGTTTCCTCCGGCCAGCGCGCTGCGCTTAGACCCAGCAGCAGCACCTCGCCCACGATCACCAGGCCCAGTAGCGCCGCGGCCAGCACCCAGAAGCAGAGCCCGGCGAAACGCGCGGCCAACTCGCGGTCACTTTCCAGCAGTTGGGCATACTTGGGAATGAACGCCGCCGAGAGCGCTCCTTCGCCAAAGAGCCGCCGGAAAAGGTTGGGCACGAGAAAGGCCAGAAAGAACGCGTCCGCCACCGCGGCCATGCCCAGGACCGCCGCAAGTACCGCATCGCGGACCAGCCCGCTGATCCGCGAGGCCAGCGTCAGCAGACTGACCAGACGTGCTGAACCAATGAAGCCGCCGCCCGGTTCCGATGGCGATCCCTCGCCTTGGTGGACCTCCCAACGCCCCATGCTTTCGGCCTCGCGGCCGGCATGCTCCCGACCCCCCGCCGCTTCATCCGGGGTCGGGCCCGCCGTGGCGCATTCGGGGTCGGCTGGCCGGTTCGAAGAAGAGTCGGACGGTTCATTCATGCCCGGCGTCACTCCGCCTCAGGGGGTACATCCTTCGGCACGCGCCAGAGCATACCCAGCCTGAGCCATGCGCCAAGAATCATCGCGCCCCAGACCAGGCTGATCTGGCTCTTGCTCAGAAGCTCGGGTGTTGAAGCGCCTTCCTCACCGTGCCGGACCGATGAACGCTCCAGAATCCAGACCATCAGCAGGCTCAGCACAACCGGCGGCAATCTGAGCCAGGCACCGGGCCGGGCGAGCCCCGGTCGAATTTCCGCATCGTGCGAGGGCAGCAACGGCGGTGGAACGGCCGCGATCCGCATCAGCCCGGCACCCAACAGGCACCCAAGCGCCGGCAACAGGAGCCAGGCGATCAGATCGGATGATGCCGCACCAATGGCAAGAAGCACGGCCACCGCCGGTAGCGGCGCCAGGAGAACCGCGATCAGGAGCGGCGCGCGCCGGCCCGATACGCTTCGCGGGGTCAGCAGCAGCGTGATGGCCGCCACACCGTGAGCGTTGGCCAGCACATCAAAAATGTCGTAGGTCCGTCCGGTCCATGGCTGGGTCCGTTCATCGACATAGCCGGCCAGGAACAGGATGCCTGAGAGAACCCATAAGCGTGCGGTTGGGTTCGGCCGGCCATGCACGAACGCGGCAAAGCCCAGCAGCATTAGAAGGGCATAGCCGAAGAAGTGCGCCAGCTTGTCGCTGGGCACGATTTGGGGCGCAAGTGGTGGCGGTGCCAGGCCGGGCATGTGCGTGGCGGTCCAGAGCGCCGCCAGGTAGATGAAGAACGCGGCGATCCAGTGGCGATGAGCAATGGTCGCCAGACCGGGCTTGTCTTGAGTCACGGGCATTCAAAATCCTGACGGGGGGTTCTGGTTACGGGCGTTGAGGGCAACGCGCCGTCCTTCAGCCAATATCGATCAACGATAACGTCTGACCGTAGACCTCGATGAGAAGTTCGCGCAGATGGCGATGTTCGATGTGGCGAAGTTTCGGGTCGCGATTGACAATCGCCCGCGCCTCGCGCCCGGCCATCTGAAGCAGATCGAGCTGGCGGGGAAGCTGGGCGACTTTCAGCGGCGGCATGCCGCTCTGTCGCGTGCCGAAAAAATCGCCCATGCCGCGAATCTCAAGGTCCTTCTCCGCCAGGCGGAAGCCGTCATGGTGCCTGCCGATCGCCTCCATCCGCTGTTCGGCCTGGGGATTGTTCGGTTCGGCCAGAAAGACACAGACATTCCTGCGCGGCGAGGGTCCGCGACCGATCCGGCCGCGAAGCTGGTGTAGCTGCGACAGCCCGAACCGTTCGGCATGCTCAACGACCATCATCGTCGCCTCGGGAACATCCACACCCACCTCGATGATCGTCGTGGCCACCAGCAGGCGCGTCCGTCCCTGGCGGAAACGTTCCATCACGGCCTTGCGCTCATCGGTCTTGATCCGACCGTGCAGAAGCTCGATATCCGGCCGATCGCCGTAACGCTCCTTGAGCCACGCGGCATGCGCTGAGACGGTTCGCAGGGGAGGTGCATCGACATCGTCCGAATCCTCGATCGTGGGCAGCACGACGTAAGCCCGGTCGCCCTGATCGAGGCGTTGAATCAGGTAGTCGTAGACTTCCTCGCGGCGATGAAGGGGAAGCACCCGCGTGGTGACCGGCGTTCGCCCGGGCGGCATGCCCTTGAGTGTCGAGAGATCAAGATCGCCAAAGAGCGTCAGGCTCAGCGAGCGGGGAATCGGTGTCGCGGTCATGACGAGATAATGCGGCGAGAAGGAAGTCCGCGATCGATCCTCATGATCGCGGCTTTCGCCCGAGCGGCGAAGTTTGCCGCGCTGCAATACACCGAAGCGATGCTGTTCATCGATGACCACCACCGCGGGCGACTTGAACACAACGTTCTCCTGGGCCAGTGCCTGCGTGCCCACGACCATGTCCAGTTCACCATCGCGCAGTTGTTCGAGCATGGCGGCGCGGCGGCGCTTCTCGGCCACCGTGTTGCCGCCACTGATCAGCCCCAGCCGCACACGCGAGCCGTCGAGCATGGTGCTGATCGAAAGAAAATGCTGCTCGGCCAGAATCTGGGTCGGTGCCATCATCACCGCCTGATGATCCGATGCCACCGCCATCAGCATGGCGTAGAGCGCCACCACCGTCTTGCCCGAACCCACGTCCCCCTGGATCAGTCGGTTCATGGGTCGGGTTTGCTGAAGATCCTCGATCAAGGCCTGGATGACCTGGTTCTGACCGTCGGTGAGCGGGAAGGGGAAGCGTCCGCGGATGTGCCGGTCCAGCGCATCGCTCCATCGCAGTGCCGGGGCCCTTCGGCGCGTCCGCGAGTCATGTCGCTTCAGCGCGATGCCCAGTTGCATCATCAGAAGTTCATCAAACGCCAGGCGACGGCGCGCTTCGGCGGCCTGTTCTTCACTCTCGGGCCGATGCAATCGCTCGACCGCCCAACGAAGCTCGGGCAATGCGCACGCCCGGCGCACGGCCTCCGGCAGCGGATCATTGACCTGATCGATCAGCGAAGGCAGGGCTTCTGCGATGCGCAGCTCGATCACGCGGCTGGTCAGGGATTCGGTGGCCGGGTAGATCGGGTGGAGCCCTTCGGAAGTGGGCTGGGCCTGGGGCGCTTCGCTCAGGTCTTCCCATCGCGGGTTGACCATCTGAAAATAATCCTGCCGACGGGTGGGCTTACCCTGCACACGGATGATCGATCCGGGGTGGATGCGATCGGCCAGGAAGCGCATGTTGAACCAGGTCAGCGAGAGCGTCCTGCCGGCATGATCCTCCAGGGTCGCTTCGAATCGCCCCTTTCCGCCTCGCCGCATGGCTGGTACCCAGCGGCACCACACCACGGTTCCGCGAACGGTGCCGGGCGTATCGGCCACGAGCGTATCGACCCCACCTTCGGCGGCTTCGCGTTCATAGCGCAGGGGGATGTGATGGAGCAGGTCGCCGGCACGCGTGATGCCCAGTCGCGAGAACCTGCGCGCCACCGCGGGCCCGATGCCTGCCAGGGCGGTCAGGGGGCTCTGGAGCGTCAGCGGCGTGGGCGTGGTTTCCTGGGCGGGCTCGGACATCGCTGCACGATCATAACCCCCCGCATCACGGATCAGCGGT
Source organism: Phycisphaeraceae bacterium (assembly GCA_020831765.1). GTDB lineage: Bacteria > Planctomycetota > Phycisphaerae > Phycisphaerales > Phycisphaeraceae > JAFIFY01. Next base: position 25,252 of record JAFIFY010000100.1, read on the forward strand.
CTTCGAGCAGGTCGATGGCCACGACCTCGTGGTCGAGGATTGAATCCAGCGTCAGTTCGACGGTTGCCCCGGAAACGTTCGCCTCGGCTCGCTTGCCGGATACCAGCAGCTTGATCTCCCCGGGCCGGGCACCGGTCGGCAGGGTCAGGCGCACCTTCTGCGGCGGACTGGGGATCAACTCGCGCAATGGGGCCTTGAACAGCATCGGGTTGGTCAGGTTCACCAGGTGAACAGTCATGGACTGTGCCTGCCGCCAGAGGATTACCTCGATGAGCCCGGCGCCGCGCACCTCGACCGGCGGGCTCTCATTCAAGGCCCAGCGGATGGTGTTGATCAGCAGCTTCAGGTGATCGACGGCCATGAATCGCCAGAACGCCCGGTCGATGTCCCAATTGAAATAGGCCACGCGGCCTGCGCCGTGGGTCTGGAGGAAAAGCTCGGGCTGATCGGGCCGCTCGCCGCGCGGATAAACCTCTTCCATGGGAAGATCGGGATAGGAAGGAATCAGGGTGACCGGCGCGGCATCGATCCGCCCGCGAGCCCGACATTCCAGCCGCTGGGTGCCGTGAATGATGCGGGGAGCATCACCCAGGCCGGCCAGCACGGGATGCCCGGCTTCATGATTCAGCCGGAGGTAGGTGTTCTGGAGCGGAAACCGGACCGGACCGATGCAATCAGCCCCCAGCACGTCGGCCAGGCCGAAGTTGCCCCGACGTTTGCCCTGCTCATCGTAAAGTGAGGTTTCCAGAGTGGCAATGATTGATCCGCCGCGATCGACAAAGCTTCGTAGCCGGCCGCATTGCTCATCACTCATGAAAGAGACGTTGGGCAGCACCAGGAGCTTGAAACGATCGATGTCGGCCTCGGCCAGTCGCTGATCGTGAACCATCTCGAACGGCATCCGCGATTCGATCAGCGCATGGTAGAAGCCCTTGCCGTGTTCGCCGTAATCCGATCCCGGCTGGGCGGGGATATGGTTCCGTCCGGACTGCTGTGAATAGACCATTCCGATGCGGGCGAGGTTGGCGGTATGTCGCAGATATCGCTGATTGGCCGCATGCCACTGGTAGATCGAAGCGACCGGCTCGAACCAGCGATGATCGTGCGGATAGCCGGCGAATTTGCAGTACCACGGGCGGAATCCGTTGGCGATGCCCTCGATCACCCACATGCGAAGCTCGGTCTCGTGCTGAACCGAATCCTTCCACCGGTTTGCTTCTTCAAGACCGACGCTGAACAGTCCGGCGATCCCCTTATCGCCGAACACCGCGCGATACTCCCGGGCGTTCTTGCCCGCCGCCCACATGGGCATCCAGCCCGATCGAGCCTGGCGGTCGGCCACACCCATGGCCGAAAGCTCGCCGATCCGCACCATGTCCAGGGCCGATTCCGTACCGCCGCCGACATTGGGCACGATAGAGACGCCCTGCCGGATCGCCTCCGCTCGATCCTGCCACAGTCGCCAAAGGTCGAACATCCGCTGATTCCACCACTCCAGGTAGATTCGCTTAAGCTCACCCGACTGGTTGAGCGAGCCGGGAAGCTCCTTGCCGGTGGCCTCGGTGAACGATTGGCGGCAGTGCCGGCAATGGCACAATTTCGTGTCCGCCCAGCGATTGCAGAAGATGCCGTCGATCGGGTACCGCCGGATGATCTCGCTGGTCACCTCGGTCATGAACTGGAAATTGAACGGCCCAAGGGTGCAGGTGGCCCAGTATTTTTCAGGATAGGCCCAGTGTCGGACCGGCCGGCCTTCGGCATCGACACGGACCCAGTCCGGATGGGCTTGCGCGGCGGCGAGCGTGCAGGCATGCGGATCGGTCCGAGCCAGAACCACCAGGCCCATCTCCTTGCAGCCCTCGACCAACTCCCCGAACGGATCGCCATCGCCCAGGAACTCGCTTCGCGGATGCAGCGGAACCTCGGTGGGATAGAACGCCATGCAGCCGCCGGCGTTCAAGCAGACCCCCTCGACTCTGGTGCGCTTGAAATAGTCCAGCCAGAACCCGGGATCAAACCGCCCCGGATCATCGGCCACCATCGTCAACTGGCCCCAGCGCATCACCTGTGATAGCCGTTGAGCGGTGGTCTGGTTTGCTTGACTTGGCATAGGCGGTCCCTGTCATGGTCCTGCCCGGTCGCCCCGCAGTGGTTCGGTGGGTCGAATGCGGTTCCGGTCGCGTTGATGTCAAGCATAACGCGTTGGTCAGCGGTCGATGTCGCGTACTCTGGTTTTGCGATGTCTGGAAGTGAAGAGGGTTGTGGAGCAATGGGAGGCCGGATTGCGGGGTTGCGAGGTTTTTGAATTTCGGGGTTTCCGGGGCTTCCGGGCTTCCGGGGGTTCCGGGGGTTCCGGGGGTGGCGATTCGTTATGGGGTGGGGTAATCTGTGGACATGGAAGACCTTGATCCACGGTTTGTCCGGGCGGATTCGAAGTGGCTGGCGCGTCATCGGGTGGAGCCGGGCGGTGCGGTGGATCTGGCTTCGATTCCGTCGGTCGGTGGGCGGAAGCTGGACAAGAAGTCAGCGCGCAAGGCGTACCGGCGGTCGGTTCGGAAGCTCAGTGAGCTTCAGGAGAAGTTCTACGCCGATGGGCGTTTCGCCATGCTGGTGGTGTTCCAGGCGATGGATGCGGGAGGAAAAGACTCGACGATCCGAAATGTTCTGGGCCCGCTGAATCCCCAGGGTTGCCGCGTTTCCAGCTTCAAGGTGCCGCACAGTGAGGAGGCCGCGCACGATTACCTCTGGCGAATTCACCGGGCCGCCCCTGCGCGGGGGATGATCGGCGTCTTCAACCGGTCGCATTACGAGGATGTGCTGGTGGTGCGCGTCAAGAATCTGGTCGAGGAGGAGCGCTGGCGGCGGCGGTATGAGCACATCAACCAGTTCGAGAAGATGCTCAGCGATGAGGGCACGGTGATTGTCAAATTTTTCCTGCACATTTCCAATGAGTATCAGCGAAAGCGTTTGCAGCGACGGCTGGACCGGCCCGATAAGCATTGGAAGTTCAGTCCGGCGGACCTGGCCGAACGGGCCCGGTGGCCCAAGTACACCGAGGCTTTTGAGGAGGCCCTGGCCCGTTGCTCGACGCCGCACGCTCCATGGCACATCATTCCGGCCGAGAACCGCTGGTACCGGAACTTAGCCGTCGCGCGGATTCTGCTGGCGACGATGCGTAAACTGGACTTGAGCTATCCGGAAGTCACGTTCGATCCATCCGAGATCAAGCTTACCTGAATCGGAGTGCATGATCGGCCGCGATCGGGGCCGCCGGGGGCCGGGGGCTCGTGGCAACTTCCAAGCCTTGCCGAGTAATCCGCCGATATGCTTGATCGGGGTTCGCCGCGCTGGTGTGATGATCGGTCCCAAGACCCGAGGTGTGGTCTTGAGGTTGGCTGCTGCTGATGACGGCGGCACCGGGCGGATGTGCCTTGCGGGCAATCGTCCGCGTGTCGGAGGCCAGGCTTTCCGGGGCCGGGGCCGGGGCCGTGGGCGGGGTTCGGGGGTTCTGGGGTTTGTCTTCCGGGGGGCGGGGGCGGGGGTGGGCCTGTGGTGAGAACGGCATGATTCGACAGATGGCACGAGAGGTTTACGAATACCGCGAGTTGCTGCTGGCGCTGGCATGGCGTGATATCCGCGTCAAGTACAAGCAGGCGGTGATGGGCATCACCCAAGCCACCAACGGCCTCCGCCCCGCACCCGACCGGTCAAGCCACAGGCCCATCGAACCGACGATAAACACCGGGCGTACCAGACCGCGACGTGCCGATGCATAGTGGATATGCTTAATTTCCATGAGGGCCCAGGGTCTGGTTCGGGCAGCTTCCGGGGTGAGCCCGTCGATGGAGGGTCGAAGAATGGCAACGATTCTGATTACTGGTTCCAACGGCCTGATCGGCTCGGAGATGGTCCGCCATTTCCACGATCTGGGCTGGAAGGTCCACGGGGTGGACAACAACATGCGGGCCGATTTCTTCGGCACTCAGGGCGATACCCGCTGGAACCAGCAGCGCCTGCTCGAGCAGTGCCCGCGTTTCCAGCACGAGGAACTGGACATCCGCGACCGCCCCGCCGTATCGGCCGTGGTCAGACGCCTTCGGCCGGATGCGGTCATCCACGCCGCCGCCCAGCCCAGCCACGACCTGGCCGCCCGGCGCCCCTTCGACGACTTCGACGTCAACGCTTCGGGCACGCTCAACCTCCTCGAGGCCATGCGCCAGGGCTGCCCGGAAGCGCCGCTCGTTCACCTTTCCACGAACAAGGTCTACGGCGACCGGCCCAACCGCATCGCCCTGCGAGAACTTGAAACCCGCTGGGACTTCGACGACCCGGCCTATGCCGAAGGCATCACCGAGGACTTCCCCATCGACCAGTCCAAGCACTCGCTCTTCGGGGCCTCGAAGGTCGCCGGCGACATCATGGTCCAGGAGTACGGCCGCTACTTCGACATGCCCACCTGCTGCCTGCGCGGCGGGTGTCTCACCGGCCCGGCCCACAGCGGCGTCGAGCTGCACGGCTTCCTCAGCTACCTGGTCAAGGTCAACGTCACCGGCGGCCACTACACCGTCTTCGGCTACAAGGCCAAGCAGGTGCGCGACAACATCCACGCCTTCGATGTCGCCCGTTTCGCCGAGCTGTTCATCAACGGCCCCCGCACGGCCGAGGTCTACAACATCGGCGGCGGCCGGGCCAACGCCTGCTCGATCCTCGAGGCCTTCGCCCGCGTCGAGGCCCTCACCGGCCGGCCCATGCAGTGGACCTACCGCGACCAGCCGCGAGAAGGCGACCACATCTGCTACATCAGCAACCTCGCCCGCATGAAGCAGCACTTCCCTGCTTGGGACATCACGCGCTCGCTCGACGACATCTTCCAAGAGATCGTCGAAGCCTGGACCCGCCGCCTGGACACCGCCCGGCCCGTGGCCTGAGGGGATGAACGCTCCATGAAACAACGCAATCGACCAGACCTGATAGCAGCCGATCGCCATTGCGCGGCGTCGCCTCGCCTGTGGCCGCTGTGCCCCGCCGGAGGGCCGGTGGGGACGAGGAGGCGACCATGATCCGGCAGATGGCACGCGAGGTTTACGAATACCGCGAGTTGCTGCTGGCGCTGGCATGGCGGGATATCCGCGTCAAGTACAAGCAGGCGGTGATGGGCGTCATGTGGATCTTCTTCATGCCCATTCTGGCGATTCTGGCCGGGATCATCATTCGCTTCGCGATGGCGTATCTTCAGGGCAGCGGCCTTTCGTGGGAGGCGGTGACCAGTGTCATCGCGCGGTCGCAGCCGTGGCTGATCTTCGCCGCGATCCTGGGCACCACCAGCCAGGGCCTGCTCAGCGGTATGCAACTGGCCAGCAAGATTTACTTTCCGCGTCAGACCATTCCGTTGGCCAGCACACTGGGCGTCCTGTTTGATTTTGTCATCAGCATCACCGCGGTCAGCCTGGTGCTGGTTCTGGTCAGCGCTTTTGCGCCGGTGGGGATCATGTTCACCCCTTGGCTGTTGATGGTCCCGGTGCTGTTGTCACTGCTGGTGTTGATGGCGGTGGGTCTGGGACTGGTCTTCGGCACCGGGAACCTGTTTTTCCGTGATGTGAAGTACATTGTGCAGGTGATGCTTCAGTTTGGCATCTTTTTCACGCCCGTCTACTGGTTCGTCCACGAGATGGGCCGGTTCGGCCAGTTGATGATGCTCAACCCGATCGCGCCGCTGATCGAGGGGATCAGCCAGTGCGTCGTGGGGCATGTCTCCGAAGGGGTGGGCGCGGGCGCGGTGTATATGCCCGGCATGGATGCGGCCATGTGGCCGTTCGTGATCTACAGCGCGGTGTTCGCGATCGGCTCGCTGTTGGCCGGCATGGCGATCTTCCGTCGAAGCGAACCGTGGTTCGCGGAGGTGATGTGATCATGTCGGCAACCGAGCGGGCCATACGGATCGATCGAGTGTGGAAGAAGTTCCGCGTGGGGGAGTTCCACGATTCGCTGCGCGATCTGATTCCCGATCTGTTCCGCCGGATCGTCGGCCGGGGCGTTCAGCGGGATGAGCTGGGCAGCAAGGAGTTCTGGGCGCTCAAGGATGTGGCGTTCGAGGTTGGCAAGGGTGAATCGCTGGGCATCATCGGTCCCAACGGCGCGGGCAAGAGTACGTTGCTCAAGGTTCTCAGCCGGATCATGCGGCCCGATCGCGGCCGCTACGAGGTCGATGGCCGCGTGTCAGCGCTGATTGAAGTGGGGGCCGGCTTCCATCCCGACCTGACCGGCCGCGAGAACCTGTTCCTCAACGGCGCGATCCTGGGCATGAAGCGAGCCGAGGTCAAGGCCCGCGAAGAAGAGATCATCGAGTTCTCCGGCATCGGTCGATTCATCGATACACCGGTGAAGCGTTTCAGTTCGGGCATGAAGGCGCGCCTGGGCTTCGCCGTGGCAGCGCATCTGAAGCCGGACATCCTGCTGGTGGATGAAGTGCTCAGCGTCGGCGATGCGGCGTTCCGTGGCAAGTGCGTACGCTTCATGCGGCAACTGATCCAGTCGGATGTGACGGTGGTGTTCATCAGTCACATCCTCGAGCAGGTCCGCCGGCTCTGTCCGCGAACGGTCGTGTTGGATCAGGGGCAGACGGTGTATGACGGCCCGACGGACGGAGCGATTCGAAAGTACATGGAGTTGATATCGAAGCATACCGGGCTGGTTGGCGCATCGCAGGCGGCGGCGGTCATACAGAACGTGCGCTTCTGCGATCAGGATGATCAGGAGGTTCTGGAGTGGAATGCGCAAGAGCCGGGTGTGGTTCACTTTGATCTGGTGGTCCACCGGCCGATCCATGCCCCGCATGTGAAGATCAACTTCTGCGCCCTGGGCGGACAGTGGCTGGGTGTGGCCAACTCCGTGGATAAGCTGGACCTGCCGGGCGAGCCGGGTGTGTATCCCCTCAAGCTGACGCTTGATCCGGTACCTTTTGTCAATGGTGATTTCGAGCTTCAATTCGAAATCGGCGGCGTTGATGGCGAGCGCGGCGATGAAGGCGGCCCGATATGGTCTTCCTCGCAGCCGATGGTGCTGACGGTGCGTGATCCGCGTTCCGGCGCTCCCGGCGTTCGTTGCGAAGGTGTATGGGAGCGCGCCAACGAGCCGGGACTGGGCGCATCATTGGAACGCCTGAGCAGTCCGTCGATATCGTGAGTGAAAGCTGAAGGGGTTCGCCTATGCGTGTACCCGGGCTGCTGATGAACTTGCACGTGGCCAAGCGAAACATGCATGCGATCGGGCTCAACGTTTAGACTGCCCCAACGTAATGAGACTTCCGTTGACAAGCGCTTCAGGCCATCCCAAAGTTCTCGTGATCTCCACCTCCTGGCCGCCGGTCAAGACCGGGGGCGCCAATTACGCCCTGCGGTACTGTCGGGAGTTGGTGACGCGGGGAATGGAAGTTCATGTATTGACCCGGCAGCGCCCGGATGCCGTTACGGACCCCACGCTGACTGTTGCCCCGATCATGCGCGACTGGTCATGGCGGAGCCTGCCTCGCTTGATGCGATTTGTTGATCGACTCGGACCGGATGCCATTGTTCTGCACTTCATGGGGCGCATCTACGACAACCACCCGATGGTCACGCTGCTGCCCGCCCTGCTCAAGCGACGAAGGCCCGAACTGCGCTTTATCACCATGATGGAATACGCCTCCGGCACGGAACATATTCACTGGCGCCGCCTCACAGCAATGGGCCATCGTTGGTTCGCCCGGCGGGTCGGTTGGGAAGGGTTGAACTATGAATTCGGAGTGCTGCTTCGTGATAGTGATGCGGTCATGGCGCTTTGTCAGTCGCACCAGCAGAGACTGTGCGGATTGCAGCCGGGCCTCAATGGCCGTTGCCACCTCACGCCACCACCTCCCCTGATGGCGTTCAGTGAGAAGCCGCCGGAATCCGCCCGCCTTGCCGGCAGGAAAGCGCTGGGCGTGGAACCGGATCGCTTTCTGTTCGCCTATTTCGGTTACATCTACCCTTACAAAGGATTGGAGACGTTGATTCAAGCGGCGGCCATCGTCGACCGGCAAGCGCCGGATCGGCCCTGGCGATTGGGCATGCTTGGTGGCGCGGCGGAGACTTATCTTCGCGATCTGGGCCGGCCGGACTATCCCGAGCAAATGCGTCGGCTGGCCGAACAGCACGGCATCGCGGATCGCCTGATCTGGTCGGGCTACATGGATGAGGATTCAATCTCGGACATTCTCCACGCGGTGGACTGCTGCGTCCTGCCCTTTGATAGCGGCGTGCATCTGAACAACAGTTCTTTCGCCGCCGTGGTCGCACACGGCATTCCCGTCCTGACCACCGGCGGGCCAAACACCGATGAGCCCTTCGAGCACGGGCACAACTGCATCCTTGCCGAGCCGAAGAACGCCGAGAATCTTGCACAGTGGATGTTGCGGATCATGGATGATCAGACCATGCGTGCCCAACTGCGTGCTGGTGGGATTCAGATGGCGCAAACATGGTTTTCATGGGATCGGACCATGAAAATCACAATGGAAGCGATGGGCATCCAGCCGCTTGAGGGTTCATGAGCATGCTCCGGGGGAGGCACATGTCTGGAGAACCGGTCATTGCACAGTCTGTGTGAGCCAACCCCAGAAATGGCACGCCTCGGCGAGGCGGTCGTAGAAATCCTTGGTCGGCCAGGGACGCCAGTCCATGGTCGCCCGCGCGGCGCGGCGGGCGAACTCTCTCCATGCCCACCACGGCACGCCCCAGCGGCCCGGCTCGGGCCGGCCTCGCTTGAATACCCAGGCGCGGCCCCAGCCGGTGTTCCAGCGGCAGAAATACCGCACGCCCGTACGCTTGAGTGGAATGTAATGCTTCACCACGGCATCGTGGATCAGCCAGCCCTCGTATCCCTTGCCCAATTGATGGTTGACCATCGCCACGTCCACACCCGAGACCCGCTTGCCCTGAAACATGCCGATATCGGTTCGGACCGATTCCGGCTGCCGCATGATCGAGGCCTCGAAGAGCATGTTCGGGCCATAGGCCTCGACCTTACCCTCGACCATCCGCCGGTCTTCATCGAACTTCAGCAGCGCATGCACACCGTGGTAATGCTCGATCAGGAACGCACGCGTGCCGCTGACCGGGCGCTCGAGCCACGGATGGATCGGTCCGCCGAACAGCTTCGCCTCCGGATACCGCGCCATGCCACGGCGATAAGCCGCAAGCAGACCCGGATCGACCAGCACATCATCATCCAGAAAGAGCAGCCAGTTGCCGCGCGCCTCGGCGATCAGTTGAACCAGCGCATAACCCTTGCCTTGCCTTGGCTCGTGCAGATATCGGACGGGCAGCCGGTCGGCGCATTCCTCGACAACCTGGCGTGTGCGATCGTTGCTGTTGTTATCGCACACCAGCACTTCCAGTTCATCGCCCTCCGGCAACCGGAGCGCTTCAAGGCCTTCCAGAGTCCGCGCGAGGATATCAGCCCGGTTCCAGGTCGGAATCAGGACGGACCAGCGGATCGGGGCTTCCGGGTTCGGCGAATTCATGGCGGTACAACCGGGGTTGAGGCGGATCGGTGGACATCATATCGCCGGTGCGGGGGTTGGCCCCGCTGAGTCTATGCGCTCAGGCGACGGACCGAGCGGGCGTGGTGATCATCCAGCATCCGCTCGTATTCGGTGAAGTCCATCCTTACGAAGATCGTGGCCAGCTCGGGGTCGAATTGCTGATTGCGGCAGCGCTCGATCTCATCAA
>JAFIFY010000114.1 GCA_020831765.1 Phycisphaeraceae bacterium
AATCCCGGGAGAAGGGGCGGCTGAAGGCCCAGGCGCTTTCAATCATGAGAGAACTTCAGAAGAAGCCCGAACACATCCGTTCGTACTTCCAGCATGAGGCCGTCCAGTATGCACGGTAGATAAATGCCGGGTTAGTAGCCACATTGCAATAACACTTACTATTACAAGAATGTGACGAGTTGCACTGCATTTCATAAAGTTATCCTTCTACTATCTACTAGAGGGCAGAAAAGGGGTCGGGAGTCGGTCTTCATGATTTCGGCTCCGTGGCCCGTTTTCGGGGTCGGCCGATGGGGTTCAAGCTCGGCTAGAGACTCAGCCGTCGGGCCGTGGCTTTCGGCCTCGGGCCAGACCACCATCCGCCAGTGGTTGGGCATCACGCAACTACCCGGCAGCCGAATCCGCGGCTCCCGCGTCACGGTCTCCGCCATCACCCGCACGACCGCCGCGCAATCGTTGGCATCATCAAGCAACCGCATGCCCCCCACGCCCCGGTTCAGGACGTGATACATCAGCCCGCCGCTGTCCACACGTGGTCGCCTCGGCATCCCCTTCGACCCCTTTTCCGCCCCGGAACCGCGAGAGGATATCGATTGCCGCGATAAAGCGGGCGGTGGGCTCTGGCCGGAAGATTTTCGCACTGTCAGCAAAATTCAATCCCCGCAAGCACAGGCCCGGTCAGGCGTGAAATGCCAAGGAAACCGGCGACCCGACACCCACAAAGTATACCCCGCGATCCTCAATTCTCCAACACCGGATCGAAGAAAAGGCACGAATGCTCCGCTTGACTTCGTCTTCAGAATCCATCCCTGGACAACCATGGGCTTACCAGTGAATCACGGGGCCGTATTGAAGGCAGGGCGACCAACGATGCCTCGCACCCCTCGGGCACGGGAGTGATGCGGCAGGCGGGCATCATGACCGAGGCGATCCGGCCGCTGATGCTGGCCGTGGAAGTAGCCGCTTGATCGCTCCGCCGGATTGATCATGTCGAGACTGAATTTCCGCTCGCTTGCCCCACCACGGCACGACCCGTTTCCATGCCCTTCATATCCTGCGCTATCAAGCCCCTATGATCCTTCGCTCGCATCCCGGGCAGCACTGGACAGGACTGATATGGAAGCCGATACCCCGCCTTGCACTGTGTTTCTCACCGGCGCCACCGGATATGTCGGCGGGCGTCTTGCTCCTCGGCTGATCGAGACCGGTCGGCGCGTGCGTTGCCTGACCCGGTCTCCGGAGAAGCTGGCCGCGCGACCGTGGTCCCGGGATCCGCTGGTGGAGGTCCATCAGGCCGACCTTTCCGATCTCCAGGCCATGACCCAAGCCATGCACGGCTGCAGCGCGGCGTATTACCTGGTCCACTCGATGGAAGTGGCAGGCAGTGGCTACGCCCAGCGCGATCGGGAGTTGGCCACCATCTTCGCCAAGGCCGCAGCGCAGGCGGGTGTCGAACGGATCATCTACCTCGGTGGGCTCGGCGAGATGGGCGATGATCTATCCGAGCATCTCCGTTCGCGCCGCGAGGTGGAAAACTTCCTCAAGGCCGGTGATGTGCCCGTCACGGTCCTTCGCGCGGCCATGATCATCGGATCGGGCTCGGCATCCTTCGAAATCCTTCGCTACCTCACCGAACGCCTCCCGATCATGATCACGCCACGCTGGGTCAAGACCGAATCCCAGCCCATCGGCATCCGGGCGGTGCTTCGCTATCTCGTGCAATGCCTTGACACACCCCGGACCGTCGGACAGACCATCGATATCGGGGGCAGGGATGTGGTGACCTATGAGCAGTTGATCCAGATGATGGCCCGCGCGCTGGGGCTCTCCCGGCGGATCATTCTCCCGGTGCCCCTGCTCACGCCCCGGCTCAGTTCATTGTGGATTCATCTGGTCACGCCGCTGAGCTTCCGTGTCGCCAGGCCGCTGGCCGAGGGGTTGCGCAATCGCGTGGTCTGCCGCGATGATCAAGCTCAACAACTCATGCCCGGGCCTCTGCTGGGCGCTGAAGAAGCGATCCATCTCGCCGTCGGCCGGATCGCCGATCGCCAGGTTGAAACGGCTTGGAGTGATGCGGGGCAGATACCCGGCGATCCGGACTGGGCCGGCGGAAGGGTCATCGTGGATCGACGCCGGATCGAGATTCATGCGCCGCCGGAGAGAGTCTTTGGCGCGGTCTGTCAGGTCGGCGGCGGGCACGGCTATTACGCGGCCGACAGCCTTTGGCGCATTCGCGGGGCGATGGACCGCATGGTTGGCGGGCCGGGCCTGCGACGATCAAGGCGACATCCCCAAAACCTGGCCTACGGTGATGCGCTGGATTTCTGGCGGGTCACGGGCATCCAGCGGGATCGCTACCTGGGCCTTCGCGCGGAGATGAAGCTTCCCGGAGTCGCGATGCTGGAGTTTGAAATCTCCCAGCATGGTTCCGCGGCGGAGCGGACCGCTGGCTCCAACGGCAACGCCGAACATCCCGCGAAGCACCCGCCCCAGATCGATCGCTGCACACTGACCCAAACCGCCCGCTTCCGCCCTCTCGGCCTTCCGGGCCTGTTGTACTGGTACGCCGTCCTTCCCCTCCACGGCATCGTGTTCCGCGGCATGCTCGAGGGCATCAAACGAGCCGCCGAGGCCCAATCGAACCTGATGCGAGGCGAGGATTCATCCATCGATGTCGGCAAGAAATGAGTTCTCGCCGCGCCATGACTTGATGCAGCCTCTTTGCTCCCCGATCGTGCGTCACGAGATCGATCCCGCCGGTGTCGAAGGGAGACAGGAACACAACCTCATCCATCGATACCGGTTGCCGCCACCAGCGCCGGTCTTCAGGATGGACGTCGGCACCACCATACGGCAAGGCCCGCCAGAATGAGCCAACCGCCAGGCTCCGGTATGCTGTAAACAGTCAGGTTACCGCGATGATCCGGCCCGAAGCTGAGGAAAATTGCCATATCGTTCCAGCCGCCCAGCAGCAGGTCATCTTCGTACCACTTGAGCGCATCGAGGTCGAGATCTCCGGCGATGGTTGCCAGACCCGTCACTTCGATCTCATGGAACCACCAGTTCGTCTTGCGCGGAGGCACACCTTCTTCGGCTGATTGCCGCAGATCAACGAGCAGCCATTGTTGCCCGAAGCACGGTTCGAACCCGTGACCGAACATGAGCGTCAGGCCACCCTCGAACGTGCCGTCGGCGTGCAATATGAGCCTGTCGTAGCTCTCACCCGCGGCCTGGCCGAACAGCTCGAAGGTGATCGTGCCGGTGCTCGACTGGGTGATGCCTCCGAAGACTTCCATGATGCCCGGCGAACTGCCCACGGCGAGGTGGCCATGGTTGGCCAGGGCACCGGTCAGCAGCGTCGAGCCACTGACCGCTACGTTCTCATCGATGGTGACCATCGGGGTGTCGATGATCCCATCAATCATCGCACTACCCGCTTTGAGGTGCAGCGCCATGGTGGTCGCCAAGTATCCCTGGGGTCCGATCCACATCTCACCGTGGCTGGTGAGCGAGCCGTCGATGTGCAGTTGGCCGCCGCGCGTAATTTCCAGGCGGCCGGTGTCGGTGTTGAACAGGTCCTGGCCGAGTTCCAGGACATTGCCACCGGTGATGGCCAGTAGCCCGGCGTTGTCGGTCAATCCCGCGAGGGGGGCCATGGCCGCCTCGCTGCCGTCGAGCGTGATACCGCCCGAAGCGAGAATCCGCTCGATGTGCGCCTCGCCGAAGCTGACCGTGGCGGGCCGGATGATGTCGTTGCCCTGGGCATCCTGGCCGAGCCATTTCTCGCGGACGATCCACCGCTCGGCGATATCGACCGGCCCGGCGGCCAGCTCGTTGGTGAACGATCCGCCCATGACCTCGATGGTCGCTGCGCCGATGAGGCTCGCGCCCGCGGCGCCGTCGATGAAGACCGAGCCCTCATCGACCATGAGGCGGGCATTGGGCAACTCGAGCTTCGCACCGGACTCGATGCGGATCTCGCCGCGGTTGAGCAGGTCGCCGGCCGCGGTGAAGTGATGGTTGTTCTGCAGGGTGAGGCGTCCCCGGTTCTCCTCGATGGTGTTGAGGAAGTCGAACCGTGCGTTGCCGCCAAGCGTGACATTCGAGTCGCTGATGGCCATGTACCAGCCGGCAAGGTCCAGACCGGGGTCGATGCTGATGTTCTCAACATGAACCACAGCACCGGTGTGCAGTTCCCACGTGCCTTGCTCAAAGGTCATACGCTTGGGATCATACTGGTCGACCCATTGCTGGAAGCTGAACGAGCTGTCGGGATGGATGATGATCCGGCCGGTATTGATCAGGTTCGGATCGATGCTTGAGAGCACGCGACGATCACTCCCGTGGATGGGATCCCAGACGCCGTCGTCGAACAATACATCGATGTACAAAGGGTTGTGTCCGAAGACATTCAAGGTGCCGTGGTTTTCCACGACAAAGATCTGCGAAGCCATCGCGCGAGCGGTGTAGGCGAACTTGGGATCGAGCCGGCCGCGCGCATCGAATATGAGGCTTCCCGGCGTCTGTGGGTAGGTGTTTTCCGGCCCTTGGCTGAGCGTGGTGCCCGAAAGCACCATCGTCCCGCCCTCGGCTATTTCGAACCTGGTCCCACTTCCTATGCTCTGTTCGATCTGACCGTTGAATTCGACGGTTCCTCCTTCGTCGGCCTTGAATGTGACCCGCCAGATCGGATAGCGCCTCGCATCGATCGCTTCGAGGTGTTCTTCGAAACTGCTCCACGTCGGGGCCCCGATGATGGTCGGGGAGTCGATATAGATTCGTCCACCGCCGGCGGCGACGAAGCCCCCGCGTGTGCCCTCGAAATCCACAGGATAGATCGTGGTTCCTTGTGTAAGGATGATCTGCGAATCGGGATCGATGGCGGCAACCCTGCCCTGGTGGAGTTGCGGGCCGGTGAGTGTGACGATCGACCCTTGCCGAGCCTCGAACGATCCGGTGTCGTACGTGTCAGCGATGCCGTGGAGGGTCGCCGTCGTTGATTCGAAGATGACGGCACCTGCGTTGGAGAAGAACCAATCCTCGGATATCGTGAGCTCCTCCAACTCTTGGAACCGGATGGTATGTCCGAATCGGTGGATGATGTGGGCTTCAATATGAACGCGATCAGTAAACCGCATCTCGCCGGTGCCCTCGATCTGAATCCGACCGATAACGCCGGCGTGAAATTCGGTGAGGCCGTCACTGTAATACAGGCCATCGTTCCTGATGACTGGGGACTGGACAACCCCCATGGCCCAGCGGCGCTCGCCGGACTGGTGGAGTGCCGAACCGGCGGGGATGCGCAGTTCGTCGATGCGGATGGTCGAGTCGTCGTCGGTACCGGGATCGATCAACGTCATCGGCAGTAGTTCGCCGACGTGTACGGCGTTCTGGTCACCGCGTGCGACGATCAGGAATTTGGCATCGAATGAATCGGGTTGCGTGTGGTCGACCAGCGCGGCCCATCGGTCAAGCAGGTTGAGATTGTCGTCGGCCGGCGATGCCCAGTAGAGCAGCCGAGGATCCTGCTGTCGTGGCTGAAGCGTAAAGCTGCCGCCCATATTCTCCAGCGGGATCGGCGAGATGGCTTGGCTACTGTGAAAGACATCCATTTCCACTTCGCCCAGCAAGCCCAGCAGGCTGGTTCGGAACTGCAGCAGGGGCGGGAAGGTGAGATCCAGCGAATCGAACAGGCTCAGTCCGCCTTCCAGCACGGTCACCTGCAAGTAGTCGGTCAGGAAGAACGACCCCCGCTTCGCCTGCTCGCCGAGGAGCGCATCGAAGTTGACACTCACCTGGACGGGGGTGTCGGAGAGCAGGGCAAATTCCGGCAGGTCGCTCCAGAGCCCGGTGAACTGGTTGACATGCCGGAAGCCGGTTGCGGTACGGACGATGACGGTCTGATCGAAATTCAGCGTGACCAGGAAGTCGGGGCGGACCTCAACCTGCTCGCGATAGCCGATCTCCGGGCCGTATTTGATGTCGAGCAGCTCAAGATAGACGCCGCCTAGGTCATCGATTTCCAGATCCAGACGCGTCACCGCCGATGTGGGATAGCCAAAGGCCCCGGTAACGAGATATCCGGCAATACCGTCGAGGTCCAGCCCCATGCGCAGAAGGGGCGTTTCGAACGAGAAGCCGACCGACGAAGCGTTCATCGACGTGTTGATGGTGAGATTGGGCTTACTGCCGCCGATGATGCTTTGCTCGCTGCCGAACGGATTGATGAGTTCGATTTCCCCGAGGTCGATACGATTCGTAGGCGGGCCGTAGCTGAGCAGCAGCGACATGCTGCTGAGGTCCGGGTCGACCACGGCATACGTCTGTTCGATGAACGTATCCTTCAGAAAGGTCAGCGTCGGCGGTTGGGCGGTCCCCGGGTTCAGGTCGAAGCCGAAATTGACCAGGCTCTGGTTGATGCTCCAGGGCTCGTCCATGGCGATGTTGGCAGAGCCATAGGGGACAATCGGAAACAGGCCGCCCTCGATCTTGCCGTTGATCGCGAGGTCGAACAGCAGGTCCATGCCCGCCTCGAACGAGGGCAGTTGCACGCGGTCAGCGGTGAACGCCGGATCGCTCTGGAGGCCGGCGGTGGTGCTGAGTCGGAAGAAGTCGCCCACGACAATGGCACCAGGGGCGGTCACGGTGGGCTTGAAGTCGAACAGGTTCCCCGGCGCCAGGCCGCTTGCCGAGAAATCAGCGAAGAAGTCCAGACCGATGCCACCGGCGATGTTACCGCTGAATCTTGCCCCGGTGCGGGTGTCGGCGGTGACGGCGGGGATGACGATGTTCGGCGCAAAGGGAATCGGAATCTCGATTCTTGGGATGACCGTGGCGTTGGCCTTGCCCACGATGCCGCCGAGGGAGAAGTCACGGTCC
Organism: Phycisphaeraceae bacterium; assembly: GCA_020831765.1. Lineage (GTDB taxonomy): Bacteria > Planctomycetota > Phycisphaerae > Phycisphaerales > Phycisphaeraceae > JAFIFY01. Next base: position 6,880 of record JAFIFY010000114.1, read on the forward strand.
CACGAGAAGCCCAGCGTGTGATTCCAGCTCACGCTGCCGATGTGATCAATCACCCCCAGATCCACACCCGAAACCTGGAACTCCTCTGTGACCTGACCCACGACATTTGAAGTGGATGACAGCCCGCCAAAGCTCAAGGCCAGGCATATCGCCGGGACCCATGATCGCCCATAGCAACGTGCCGCACATTCCGGTACACAAGTCCGAAGAAACGAATGACCAGCCTTCATATCACAAACCTCCCTCTAGATATCGGTTTCAACAACGTCGGTGAAACCGTCTGCAATCGATCCCGACAAAGCGGCCGGAAAACACGACGAACAAGCCTTGGCTGTCCAATCGCCTTCATGCAATAGGCAGTCCAAGCTGCGCAAACAGGACAGGCGATCTAGAGAGAGAAAGGATGAACCGCTAGGCGAGGCAAACCTTGCTGGCAGGGTCAAGGTCCAACCCCGGGAACCCCTCACCAATTCAATCTGTAGTTTATCTAAATCATCACCGAAGTCAATACCCATGACTCTTTTTATTTGGATTTTTTAAAGGCGTGTGAATCTCAAGAATAATTGCCTTCCCGATGCTCTAATCCAGATGGAATCGGATCAACAAACTGCGCTCGCCATCCATGCGTGATGGCGGAACTCAGAGTGCCGCGGGGCATCGACCGCAACGACTAAGAAGAAATTGAACCCCACCGTCGCGAATCGCCGGACATGATGTGCTCACCGGAGCAAATGCCACTCCGCTGCCTGAGGTAAACCGTCGCCCCCAACACGCGATTCATCCATGCTTTCCTCTACTCTGACAGCGCTACTTTTCCTGATGGCGCGGAAAGAGCGGGTCGCCGGCTTCCAATTGCCGAGGGCCGACTTGGGCTCCCCATCTCGTCCAGGCCTCGAGCTGACCCAGACCCCGATTCTCCAGATGCTTGGCGTAGTCGCCGCACCCCAGCCGCCGCCAGGCGGCCTCGATCTTGCCGGGAAGGATCGGCCAGAGCAGCAGCGAGCCGATGCGAAGCGCCTCAGCGCACGCGGCCAGAAACACCTTGACATCATCGAGCCTGGCCGCATCCTTGGCCAGTTTGAATGGCTGCACCTGCTCGATCGCGCTATCCACATCGCGCACCAGGGCCAGGGCCGCGTCCGCCGCGATGTGAAGCTCGACCTGTTCATAGGCGCTGATACCGCTCTTCGTGCGTTCGCCGGCGTTGGACTTGAGCTTGCCGATCACCTGCCCGATCGCGACGTCCGCCACGGCGGTATCGACCGGCGGCAGCAGCCCATCGGCGTAACGGCCCGACATGTTGCAGACTCGATTGAGACTGTTGCCCAGCGTGTTGGCCAGGGCGGTGTTGTATATCTCGGCGAAGCGTTGATGGGCGAAGTCCGAATCGGTCGCGCCCAACGGTCCCTGCGTCGCCAGGTAGAAGCGCACCGCATCCAGGCCGAAATCGGCGATGTATTCCTCCAGCTTGGGCAGGTCGATGAAGTTGCCCAGCGACTTGGACATCTTCATGCCCTCGCTGATCCAGAAGCTGTGGGCGTAAACGCTCCGGGGCGTGGTGACCCATTCGTAACCGGGCCGACGGTTGAGCGCCATGAGGATCGCCGGCCAGATCACGGCATGGAACCAGAGAATGTCCTTGCCGATCAGGTGGACATCGCAAGGCCAGAATTCGCGACGCTCGTCGGTATCGATCGTCGTCAGATAATTCATCAGGGCGTCGATCCAGACATAGATCGTCTGGCCGCTATCGCCCGGCACCGCGATGCCCCAGTCCTCCTGCCCCGACCGCGAGATCGGCACATCGTTCAACCCCTCGCGAATGCGGCCGAGCACCTCGTTCCGCCGCGCCTCGGGCAGAACCGCGCGCGGGTTGGACTCCATCCACGAAAGCAGTTGGTCGCCATAAGCGCTCAGCCGGAAGAAATAGTTCTTCTCACGTTTGCGCACCAGCGGCTTGCCGTTGATCGGGCTCTTGTAATCAAACTCCTTGGCCTTGCTCTCGGGGACATACTCCTCCTGACCAGCGTCGTACCACCCCTCGTATTCACCCGGATACACATCGCCGCCGGCCATCAGGGCCTGGACATATCGTGTTACGCGCGACTTGTGCCGCTCCTGGCTGGTGCGGATGAAATCATCGTGCGTCATGCCCAGCCGGTCGAACGTCTCTTGAAACGCCCCCGCGTTCTCATCTGCCCAATCCTGGGGCGAGCGGCCACGTTCACGCGCGCTGTCCACCACCTTGGCCGCATGCTCATCGGTTCCCGTCAGGAAGAACGTCCGAACGCCGCGGAGCCGGTGAAACCGGGCCAGCACATCGGCCACGGTCGTGGTGTAGACATGCCCGATGTGGGCCTTGTCGTTGACGTAGTAAATCGGGGTCGTCACATAGTAGCATGAAGCAGTCATGGCGCGATTCTAACCGGCCCGGCCGATCGGCCCAACCTTCCCGGATGAGCATCACGGGAAAACCCCCCAATGCCTGCCTGGATGATTCAGCGGATGGGCTCGACCGTGAAGTTGATGTTGTCCTGTGCCCATTGGGAATCGGTGATCACCAGCCGGCCGGGCGGCGTGCCCGGCATGGCGACCGGCGGCTCGCCCGGCGTCTCCACCATGCCGCGCCCGATGAAGTGGTTGCCCCGGACCGTGATGTTCTCCGGCCTGGCGATGTTCACCCGCAACAGGCCTTGGGTGATCCGGTTCCCTTCGATGACCAGGTTCCGCACACTCTCCCGCGGGGCGAAGATATGGATCGCCGGATCGCTGTCGTCACCGATGATGTTGTCCCGGATTTCCAGCCCGTCCACATCAGCGCGCCAGATGCAGATGTAGCGATTGCCTCGATTGCCGATGATGCGGCTCTCCTTGAGCGATGAATTGCCGAACCCCTCGTGCATGATGCCTTCGGCATCGTTGATGGCGATGTTGCCACGGAAGGTGATATTGGCATGGACGATAAAGTCATTGTCCTTGGCGGTCCATCGCCAGCCGCGCATGGTCAGGGCGCGATTGTCGTTCGTGCTGCTGCCGTCGGTGATGGTGCCTCCGGTGGCCGTCGGTCGCCAGACGCCGGCGGGAAAGCGGATCACATTGCCCGCCGCCAGCGTGCCGTCGCCGGTGAAGTGAATGGCGGTTCGTCCGGTGCAGTAGACGAAATTGTCGCGAATGATCGAGCCCGGCCGGAAGAAGTGAGGATGGGTTTCCGGCGTGGCCCCGCGGGCGGCGAACCCGTTGACGTAAATTCCCGGGCGGTTGTCGTAGTCAAACACCACGCCATCGGCGATGGTGATGATCTGGTGAGGCATCCCCAGGCGGAACTGCTGGCTGTTGCCCTGGGGGTTGACCAACGAGTAGTTGGGGATGGCGAAATTGTCCTCACCGCTGGGCGGGATCCGGTTGTTGGCGATGAACACATCGCGCCCGGCATGGGCATTGATCGCCGGCTGGTGCCGCGCGGTCCAGCGCTGATGGGGCTGATGGCCATACCGGGCATCGGGCACCGAGGGGTCGGCCGTGGCGGTGTTGGTCAGGCGACAACCGAAGACCAGGCGGCGGGTTCCAGTCTGGAAGTCCGGGCCCTCGGCAAAGTCAATATGTCCCCGGTTGATGTTGATATGCACGACCCCGACGACATCGCCCTTCGGATCGGCGATTCGGATACCTTTGAAGGCGGTATCGATCGGGGTGCCCTCTCCGGTGAAGCGCGGCCGATACCGGGGAAACTCGAACTGGGTCGCCGGCATGTAAGCCTCATCGAGCGCCCTGTCGATATCCTGCGGCGCTGCGCCTCGCAGGATGGTCCCCGGCTGAAGCCGAATGTGATCGTTGAAACGGTAGACACCCGGCGGAAAGTAGATCACCCCGCCCCCCTTCTTTGCGATCGCTTCCTGTGCCGCCGCCAGTCGCTGGTCATCGCTTTCACCTTCGAACGACCCAATATCGACCACGCGATCCCACGGCAGATGGCCCACCCACTCGGGCACACGATCCAGCCGGTCGGCATAGAAGGCCGCCACCGGATCATCGGTCGGAAGCGCCGAATCATTCGCTCGCACCGTAACGGCCCCAGCCCAGGCCAGGGCGACAATCATCAGAATCAAGCCGGATATCCTCACGCGGCAACTCCTGCAAATCAATACAAAACGGATTCTCGAATCAAAAATCGCCAAAACTCGATCGCGCCCCGCGACCACCGGGTTTCCGCCAAGCGAGCCAGGCGATGGGATATTGCCACAGGCGTTCACCCTGGACCAAAACGCGACTTGCGATGCGGTTCAAGCAACCGGCGATGCGTTCCGGTGGTCGAGCCATGTCGCGGCGATTATGACATGTTGCAGCTCGCGCAGCCCGCTATCGTCGGCGGCGGCCGGCAAGCAGCATCGCGCCGGCGCCAAGCAGCGACAGGCTGCCCGGCTCGGGGATGGATGTCGAGCCGCCCACTGAACTGCCGTAGTTGCCCACCAGCAGAAAAGCGTCCCGCAGCCCGACCCGACCGTCGCCATGGAAATCGCCATCCGCCCAGGTCGCGCCGGACCATGTGCCGAGCGAAGCCTGCAGCGCGGCCAAGTCCAGATCGTCCACCGTACCGTCGATATCCGTATCGCCCGGCAGCGCGACGGTCACCAGCACTTCCTCATCGGTGTAGGTCACCGCAAGCGCCTTGGTCGGACTGAGCAGGACGCCTTCAATCTCACCGAACTTGCCCGTCATCGTCCCGCCGGTTTCGATCATGCGGAACTGGTGGCCGTACTCCGGCTCATAGATCGGCGCGACGCCATCGGGCGAGATCAGCTCCAGGGCCAGCGATCCTCCGAACATCGCCAGATCGTTCTCAAAGACGAACTGGTCGTAATGCGGGACGATCTCATCCGGCCCGCCGAATTGAGCGATCAGGTGGCTGGAAGAGCCCAGCGTCGTATTCGTCGAGAAAACCTGTCGCGATGGGCTGTCGCCGATGCCCAGCGAGCCCTCGTAATGGATCGTGCCGGTTCCCGTCACCTGGGCGCCGGTCCTGAGCTGAACGTGATCGAAGAATACGGCCGTGGCCCCCGCCGAGACGCGAAGCTCGGCGGCGGACTGAACCTCGAACTCCTCATAGAATGAGGCGGTCGCGCCCCCGGAGATGATGACCTTCGAGCCGGTGAGGTTGTCCATCGGAGCGAAGATGTCTGAAAACCCGGCCGAGAGCTGCATCTGCCCGGCATTGTTCAGCGATGCGGCATTGAGTACCCCGCGCCCGAGGATTCGACCGCCGGTGGTATTGGTCAGGTCGCCGGCAAAGTCGATGAACCCGTCAAAGAGCCGAATGTCCCCGGAGTTGGATGGCGCCGGGGCGGTGAACGTGAGCGTGTGCCCGGCCTCGCCGCGCACTTCGCCGCCCGCGAGATTGACAAACGGCCCTTCGATGATGCCCGTTCCGGAGAGGCGACCACTGTTGTTGAACGTGGCGACCCCGGTGGCGATCCTTGCCGCCGGACCGTCCATCACGATCACGCCGGCGTTGTTCAACGTCCCGGCATCCAGGCGACCGCTGTTCTTGATCTCCACGACCACGCCCGCCAGGACCTGGGCCGTATGAACCACCTCCAGCGTCTTGTCGGCATCGAGCACAAGCGCCGATCCGCTCAAGGGGCCGGGGCCGCCGATGCTCACCCCGCCGCTGCCGGTCAGCTTCAGATGGCCGGCCGAAAACGCGAACGAACCGCCGGGGAGGATGTTGATGTGCTCGGCGGTAAGCGATCCGCCGGACAATTGCAGCAACCCGATCGGACTGATGTGCAGATCGTCGTGGACGACCAGCTCACGCTGGGCGTTGAGGATCACGGTCGGTCCAAGCAATTCCCCGGTCGCCAGCGCCATTTCCTGCCCGGTGGACACCTTGCCCGAGTTGAAAAGGACCTGGCCGCCGAGCATCTCATAAGCGCCCAGGTTAAGGTGGCCGCCCTCGACATGGATGGTCGCCCCGGCATGAATGAAGGTTGTTCCCTGCCGTGTGTCGAACTCGCCGCGGTCGGTCAAGCGGACATGCACATCGGTCAATCCAGGCTCCCAGCTTGTGGGTTGGCCGATGTGGACCACACCAAGCCACGGCCCCGGCTCGACGACCAGGCGCGATCCGGGGCCATCGACCCGCAACTCCGCCGCTTGGGCGAAACTGACATCCAGAAAATCTGTGTCCTTATATTCGAGCACCAGGGAGCCGACACCGAGGTTGCCCACGGAAAGCGTGCCACCGGATTCCACATTGACATAGACAGGTTCAGCGCTGAAGGTAGTCGTTGCAAGATTGAATTGCTGAACACGCATCGTGGCCTCGTTACGGACGGTCACCGATGACTCCGCACTGCCCGGAAAAGCCGTCATCCACAGGGCGCCCCAGTGGTTTATGCTGGCATCATCCGAAATCAAGAAGCTGCTGCCCGGACCATCCACGAGGAACTCCGTGCGATCGATGAATATCAAATCGTTCCGTAGCTCCACCGTGCCGCCTTCGAGAATATGGTACTTCTGCTGGTGCTCCGCATCCGACGAGGGAAAGAGACCCGCGAAACCACGGACGCCGCTGGGGGCGACGATACTGCCGCCGCGGACGATGATGTCACTGAAGCTGACAGAGCCTCCACCATCGGCAAAAGCGATGCTTCCCTGCTCGTTGACCAACAGGCCCTGGCTATCCGGATTGTCGGTAAAATTGGATAGCTCACCGCCCCCGGAGATCGTGACGACTGTCGGGCTGCCTCCTCCCCCATCGAGTCCGAGGCGTACCGGGTTGTTGCCGCTGAGACGAATCGTTCCATCGTCGAGGTTGATATGGATCGGTCGCTCCGTCCCGCCCATCGACTGCAAATTCATGTTCACGGAGTTGATCCGCGCACCATCAAGCACATTGATGGTCCGGGTGATGGTCCCCGGCTCAACCTGGGTCGAAACCGTCGTGAGCACGTTGATGTTGCCAACGGTGACATTGGCGCCACCCTGAATCGTGAACGTGGCATCATCGGTGATATTCACTTTCGTCCCCACCGCTGTGCCGCCGAACGGAGTGACGGGAACCGAAAACAGGTCCGGTTGGCCGAGAATCTCCACCAGGCCGCCACTGCCGGCCGTCAGCAGCGCCGTAGCCGGTGTGGTGGATTGCGAATAGAAACTGGCCCCCTGCTCGATCCGCACCGTGACCCCATCGGCCACCGAGACACTCGGCGCTGGGCTTCCCGCGCTGATAATTTCCATGTTGCCGCCGCTTTGAATCGTCAGGTCGCCACGCAACTCAAGATTGCCCATGAGGTTCAAAAAGCTGGCGGCGCCAAGGGTCGTCGCCCCCGTCCCAGTCACCCATTGGCCTCCCGACTGGACTTCCAGTCCGCTGGTTGATGAAGCGGCAGCCAGGCCGCCGATGCTCGTCGTTCCATCCACTTGCAGCACGCCCTGCACCGAGACAGCGCCGCTTGCCGTCGGGCTGCTGCCGCCGCCGATCAGCAGGTTATTGAGGTTCGCCACCCCACCGTCCTGGACTTGCAGATTGCCGAACGTCCCGGCGACTGATGAACGCCCGACCCAAAGCGAGCCGGCGATGTTGGCCACACCCGTAGGGCCTACCGTGAGTGTCGCGCTGGCCCCGTTCTGGGCGAGAAAGTGCGTTTGGATGGAACCCTGAACATTGAACGTCGAGACAGCCGAACCCTCGGCCCCAACCACCACCGTCCCGGATGAACTTGATAGCGCAGTGGCGAGCTGTAAACGATCCGTGGTCAGGGTGGAACCCCAATTGATCCGAAGCTCCCCATTGGTCACTCGCGTGATTCCGGCGACGTTAAGGTCAAGCGGCCGCGTGTTGACACCGAGGCTCGCTGTGGTCGAGAGACCGTCAACCTCGAAAGCCAGGCCGGTGAAGGTCAGGTCCAAAAGCCCGTAATTCGTATTGAGCAAAGGACGAAGCGTCACATTGCCCTGGAGGATGCCCATCTGGCTGGTGGTGATCCCCGGACCGGTGGCACCGGGAATACGGACGGTGTAGCTGCCCGCGATATTGAATATCGCCGTATCACCCGGGCCGGGCGGCCCACCGGCGGGCGTCCAATTGCTTTCCTCCGACCAGTCGCCCGCAACCGCACTCGCCCACGAATAGTTCTGGGCCGAGGCAACCGGCGTTGTGCCCAGCAGCAACAGCGCGGCGGCAATGCCCGGATGGATACGGCGGATCTGTCGGTTTGTCAGTCGTTTCATGGGTATGCCTCCATGTTCGAATTGCTTCAGCGGCCCCAAAACCGCCAACGGACAGGTCACCACCCCCGACCCGGCCAGGAACCGGAAACCAACGCAAGGCACAAATGGCAACGGATGCTACATCACGCCGAAATAACCGGCCAGGAAACTTCCAACCATCCGTCGATCGTGGGGATCGCCCGTCGCGGCCGACTCGAATTCTTCAAATCATCCCATAGACCTAACTAAAAGTAACCCATGAATCGCACATGTCAATAGCTGGTAAATGGATTTTCATATTAGCACGCAACTGTCTCTTGATTTTCGCCGCGCCAGGCGAGGAGGTTATGTCGCGTGGGAACCGACCTGGTGAGTCCGCCCGCCGATGCAACGGAGCCCAATGGCACCTCGAATCCCAATGAGCCACGGTAAAACGATAGACTGGTCCGCCCGCATTCGACACGACCGGATTCAAGCGTTGCCTGTGCGGGACACCCATGAAGCGACTAACGATGTCGATCGATGGAGCTTATATCGCATGACACGCTTTGAACGTTACCGGGTTCCCGAGCAATTCGACCTGCCCGCCACGATGAAGGCCCTGGTGCTGCGCGGCCGGGGCTTCGAAAACCTGGCGGTGGAGGAAGTGCCCGTCCCCCAGCCCGGGCCACGGCAACTGCTGGCCCGTGTCGATGCCGCCGGCGTATGCACCTCCATTCTCAAGCTCCTGGCCCAGGGGCCGGATCACACGTTCCTCAATGGCTGGGATCTGACCCGCTTTCCGGTCATTCTCGGCGACGAGGGCTCGGTCACCCTCATGAGCGTCGGCGCTGAGCTTGCCCATCGTTATTCACCCGGCGAGCGGTTTGCCGTGCAACCGGCGGTGGATCACCCCCCGATCAATCACCGGGACCGCTATCGCAACGAAGCGCGTGGCATGAACAAGGTCGCCGTCGGGTACTCCCTGCCCGGCCACCTGGCACAGTACATGCTCATCCCGGAGGAAGTGCTCGAAGCCGGTTGCCTGCTGCCGCTGCCCAGCCCCGAGCTTCCCTTCTTCGCGGTTTCGATGAGCGAGCCGATCTCGTGCGTCGTCTCGGCTCAGGATCGGCAGATTCATCTGACCAAGGAAAGCCCGTTCGCACCGCGCGTGCCGCGACTGGGCATGCTCGAAGGTGGCATCACCGCCGTGATCGGCGCCGGTGCCATGGGCCGCATGCATGCGGAACTGGCCATGCGCTTCAGGCCCCGCGCGGTCATTGTCGCCGACCTTCTGGATGAACGCCTGACCATCACGCACAACCGCCTGGGCGACAAGGCCAGACGGCTTGGCATCGAGCTGGTCACCGTCAAGCCCGACGAACTGGAAGCGGCCGTTGAGCGATTAAGCAACGGCGGCGGCGTGGATGACCTGGTTCTGGCCGTCGGTGTTCAGCCGGTGCAGCAGCAGGCGCTGAAGCTGCTGGGCGTGGGCGGCGTGGCCAACCTGTTCGGCGGACTGCCGCGCGGCAAACACATCCTGGAAGTGGATGCCATTCGCGTTCACTACGATGAGATCAAGCTGGTCGGCTCCAGTGGCGGCCAGCCTTCGGACATGATCGCGACCCTCAAGGCCATTCACGAGGAGCAGATCGATCCGGGCAACTATGTCCACGGCGTCGGCGGCCTGGCTCACGCGCCGGAAATCCTCCGTGCCATCGAGGCGGCAAAGGTGGATGGCAAGGCCATCCTCTATCCCCACGCCGATCTTCCGGACTTCAAGACGGTCGACCACTGGGATGGGCAACGCGAAAGGGAATTGCTCGAGCGCACCCTGGGCGATCATGCCCGCTGAACGGCCCGTTGCCCGGACACGCGAGCCTCGATCCCGACCGACTCATCATCCCGCCCGAGGTGTGCGCCGGCGCTGTCCGATCCGACACCGGATGCCGGAGCCGCTGTTAGACTCTTGCCATGAGCCTTTCGATATTGTTTCTGGGCACCGGCACCAGCGCGGGCATCCCCATGATCGGCTGCGATTGCTCGGTCTGCCGCTCGACCGACCCGCGCGATCGGCGCGACCGGCCCAGCGTGCTGATCCGCCATCCACAGCCGACCAAGCCCGGCGATGAAACCGATGAAGAACGCCCACTGGTCCAATCCCTGATCGACACCGCGCCCGAACTGCGGCAGCAGATGATCCGGCATTCGATTCATTATCTGGATGCGGTCTACTACACCCATAACCACGCCGATCACGTGTTCGGCATCGATGACCTTCGCCGCTTCAACGCCGTGATGGGCCGGCCGCTGGACCTCTTCGCCGAGATGACCACCATCGAATGGTTCCGCCGTTCGTTCCCTTACATCTTTGATTCCCAGAACAACATCAATCGCTCGTTCGTCCCCGAGCTCATCCCCGCGCCCATCGAGCCCGGCGTCCGGATCCATCGCATGGGCGCGGTCTGGACACCGCTTCGCCTGTTGCATGGCCGCTTGCCGGTCCTGGGCTTTCGCATCGACTGGGAGGATGAATCGATCGCCTACTGCACCGATGTTTCGGCCATCCCGCCGGAGACCTATCCGCTTCTGGAAGGGCTGGATGTCCTGGTGCTCGATGGGCTGCGCTATCGCCATCATCCCACGCACCTGACCATCGATCAGGCCCTGGATCAGATCGATCGCATCCAGCCCGGCCATGCTTTTCTCACCCACATGGCCCATGATGTTCAGCATGCCGAACTGGCGGCGCGGTTGCCCGCGGGCATCGCCCCGGCCTATGACGGCCTGGAAGTCTCCGTCCAGCAATTGCGCTCGGGGGTACTTCCATCAGAACCGATCACCGAGGGCTGACCGGGAAACCATGACGTGGGAACGGCGACTTGCGGAGCTGGGCCACGACCTAGAGCGGGGCAATCGAATCGCCGCCGCGCCCACGGTCAATTTTCGCTATTCTGGCACTTCAGCGCCGGGTCGAGGCGTCAACGGCGAATCGCCCAACGCTTCCCCCGCCGCTGTTGTACGGCCCGGAACCAATCGCATGGACCGCCAACTCGCCTTCAGCACCTTATCGTTTCCGGACCGGCCCCTGGACCGCATCATCCCCGCCGCGCCGGAGATGGGCTATTCGGGTATCGAGCTTCGCACCATGGCGTTCGGCGACCCGTCGGCCGCCCGTGCGGCGGCTTCCAACTGGGCATGCGAACCGGCCGATGTCGATCCTCACGAACTGGCCGTCCGATGCACGGATGCCCGGGCCATTCCCTTGTGCCTCTCGACTTCGATCAGCCTTCATCCGGCCGATCCGTTCGCATCCAGCCAGGCGTTCAGCAAGTTGGAATACGCGATGGACCTCGCCTCCCGGCTGGGTTGCCGCGCGGTTCGCGCTTTTGTGCTTCAGATCGACCCGGGCGACAACGAGACCAAGCTCGTACAGCGGGTGGCCCGCGGCATGGTGCGTTTGCTCGATCGGGCGGTGGATCAGAACTTGGAGATATGGCTGGAGAACGCCGGCGGGCTCTCGCGGGCAAGGCCCTGGTGGCATCTGGCCAACTTGATCGATCATCCCCTGCTGGGTTTGATCTGGAACCCGCTGGCTTCGCTCAGAGCCGGCGAATCCCACGCCGTCAGTCTGCCGCTCCTGATCAGTGCGCTGCGGATGGTTAGGGTCGCCGATGCGGTTCCGCCCGATCTGGATGAGCCGGCCATCCCGGGCCAGGGCGGCGCTGAGGTTCATGGCCTGATCAAGAAACTGTGCGGCATGGGCTATCAGGGCTGGTACGCCATCGAGTGGAACCGCTATCGATATCCCCACCTCACCGATGCCGAGTCCGTGTTGACCGCCGCGTCGGGTTGGATGGGCCAGCAGCTTGAAGAGATTGCCGAATCCAAAACCAACCCGGCGGCGTGGGGCAAGAAGAAGCTCGCGGCGCTGAAGGCCGCGGCCAAGGCTGACGGTTGATCATCGCCAGCGACACGACCCAGCAAGAACAGGAGCAATACGTTGAGCAGAATCGGTGAAGGCGGCGAAGAGTGGCGTGCCCTGGAGCAGGAGCGCAAGGATGCCTATCAACCCGACGAGGTGGAGCTGGCCGAATCCCGGCGCGATATCGAGCGTTACCGAACCGGCGATGCCGTTCTTCGGCTGATCGATCGGCGAGGCCGTCCGGTCGCCGGCGAACCGGTGCGCATCGTGCTCAAGCGGCATGCCTTCTGGTTTGGCGACAATCTCTGGGGATTGGATGGACACGTTCGCCAGGGCCTCTGGGACACCGATCACTCGCGCATCTTCCGCAAGCTCTATGCCGGGCTGTTCAACGCGGCCAATGCCCTGTGCTACTGGACCGAACGGCCGCGCAATGATGGCCCCAAGACCGAGGAATTCCAGGGCGAGCCGAAGCTGGATGCCTTTGCGCGAATCGTGGATTGGGTTGTCGCCGAGGGCATGTACTGCAAGGCGCACCCGCTGTTCTGGTCGATCCCCAAGGCCGTGCCGGACTGGGTGATGAAGTATGACGCCCAGACCCGGATGAGGTTCATCGAGGTTCGGGTTCGCAACATGATGGCCCGCTTCGGCGGCAAGGTCACCATGTGGGATGCGATCAACGAGCCGCTCTGGGAAGCCTCGCCGCGCCATCTGGAAGACCGCTACTGGCCCCATCTGGAAACGGCCACCGAGATCGCCGACTACATCGAGCCGGTCATCCGCTGGAGCCGGCAGGAACAGCCCGATGTCCGCCTGGTGATCAATGAATACGGCATGGAAGCGGGCCAGGACCGCAAGGCGGCGGTCACGCGCGATGGCATCGCCGTCACCGCCGACATGCAGCGAAAGCGGATGCTTGAACTGATCACCGAGTTGCAGCAGCGCAACGCCTCGCCCAACGGCATCGGCCTGCAATCACACACCGGCGGGTTCATCACCCGCGCCCAGCAGCACGAGCTTTACAGCATGATGGCATCCACCGGCCTGGCCGTTCAGGTCACCGAGTTCTGGGCGCCCAAGGCCGAGCGAATCACCAACGAAACCGAACGCGAAGAGATGATCACACGGTATGTGCTCGATCACCTGACCCATGCCTTCGCCCATCCAGCGCTGGAAGCCTTCTTCTTCTGGGGGCTGACCGGCAAGATGATTACCTGGCGCGGCAACACCAATGCCGGCTACGAGCTTTCACCCCGGTACGAGGCCGTCCGCCAACTCATCCACGACAACTGGCATACATCCATCGAAGGCCAAACGGATGACCAGGGCTGTATCGCCTTTCGCGGTTACTTCGGCGATTACGCCGTGCGCATCGGCCGGCCGGAAGACTCCAGGGGCGGATATCACTTCCAGCTTCCATCAACCTTCGATGCCGTCGAGCCGGTCGCACTGACGATCATGGTCGAGCAACCCACACCAGCCTGAAGCCAACGCCGATGCGATGGCCCCATGGCTTGAGAACTTTCTCAGACCTTGGCCAAGCCCGGAACTGCTCAAGGAACAGGCAAATGGCTGAATCCTGACTCGATGCCGCCCAATTTAGAGGCATATCTCCACCAGCCGCCCCATACATAGGCTCTGGTTTCAAAAACTCGCGCGAATTTCACACTTGCCGACTGGACACAGCCGACAAACAGGCTATGCTTGTTTCGTTCGCGGATGAGCGAGCCATCGCCTCAGGCCAGACCTGACCAAGCGTTTTCGGCCTGAACCACGCGAACCCAACCCCCCAAGACCCGGCAGGGTCGCCGTTAGAAACCCCCTTACTCGACAACCAGACATTGACCATCCACGGGTATTGCCCATTGGGTTCCGGGCATTCCCTATGGACGGTCGAAAGGAGTCAAAAGCTATGAGCTATGCAATCAATGATGGAACGAAGGATCGCGCTGTGAGTCAGATTTTCACCGCATGGGCCGCCCTGTTCACGCTGGGCGTGATCGGGAGCGCGGGCTTTGTGCTGCTGGCCGGAAGCGCCTTTGGCCTGGCACCGGCGGCGCTGGTCGATATGGGACTGGCACGGGTCATCCCCGCACTGCTGTGGGCCCTTCTGCTTGCCTCCGGTGTGCTGGCCTTTACCGGCGCATTCCTGATCGGTCTGGTCGGAGAGGCTCGCCGGATCGGGGCCACGAAGCGCACCGAGGCCGAGGCTGAATACGACGACCGAACCCCGCAAGTCGAACTCTCCGCATCCTGAACCGGCCCGATTCGGCTTCAGTGAATCATCCCGCCGCCGGCTTGGAGCGCGCTCCACCGGGATCAGGCGCGCTGATCAAGTCGGCCAGGCGAGGACAAGCCGCCGATGGCTCTGTTCCAGCGTCTGCGGGATGATGCGCACCTGACCGATGCTCTGCATGAAGTTCGTATCGCCCGCCCAGCGGGGCACGATATGAACATGCAGATGCCCCGGCAATCCCGCCCCCGCACAGCGCCCGAGATTAATGCCGATGTTCATGCCCTGCGGGTTGTAAGCACGCTCCAGCGCCGTCTGGGCTCGGACGATCAGCTCCATCAATCCCGCGCGGCAAGGGGCATCCAGATCACCAAGGTTGGCCACGTGCCGAACCGGGGCGATCAGCAGATGGCCGCTGGTGTAAGGGTATCGGTTCAGCAACACCACACCATGGTCATCGCGGTGGATGATCAGCAGTTCCTTGATCGTACTCGCGCTCAGCCCCTGCTCGGCGGCGCGGCAGAGGAAGCATCCATCCCGCGTCGCCTCCAGTTCGGCGGCTTCCAGGCTCTCGATGTACTGCATCCGCCAGGGAGCGAATAAGGGGTCGGGCATCATGGCCTCAAGCATCCCATGACATCGGCCGCGCTTCAACCTCAGCGGGCCTGGCGCGGCGGGCCTGGCGCGGCCGATGCCCGAACGGCCCAGGCACCCTGCCGCCGTGCGGGCAAGCAACGCCTTACCATGGATCCGTGATGCGACCGAGCACGCATCACCGTCCAGCCGCCGGGCGGTCCGTGAAGGTGACACGGCCCTGACGATCGACCGTCTGCTCGAACTCGTGCCCGCCGGCGCGAACGCGAAGCGTACCCTCACGCCAGCCCAACGAAACCGGCGCGTTCTCCGTCATGGGCCGGTAAAGGTCCATGTTCTCAAGCCAGTCATAACGCTCGCCATCACGGTAAACGATCGGAAGATCATTCTGGCGATTGTGCGTCAAGCGGAGCTTGCGGCCGTCAATGCCGGTCAGTTCGACCGTGCCCTGCGCCAGGGCGCTCAGATCAGCGCGGCTGCTTCGTCGGAATGACTGGCGGAAGTGCTCCAGATCGCGGAAGTCCGGCTTCTCGCCGACTTCGAGCGTGAACCCGCTGAACGCGCCGCCCGTGTGCGCTGCCCGGAATGTCACGTTTCCGCCACGTCCACCGGTCAGCGCGTTGGCCGCGTTGGTTTGAAGGTTAAGCGGACGAATCGCCAGGAAGGTGCGCTCCAGCTCGATGAACCAGACCCCATCTTCAATCACCGCGTTGCGGGGCCGCGGCATCGAGAACGAGAATTGATCGCCGCCGCGATTGAGCCAGATCACCTGGTTGCGATACTGGCCGATCTGGTCGCCGCCCCGCTTGCCGCTGAGCCGGTTGCCGGAGTTGATCTGAATCCGATCCGCGGCCCGATCGCCGCTGTAGGTCAGCATCTCAAAGGCCCGGACATCGCCCGCACCGCCACGCGCCACCGCCGATCCGAGGTAGTAGCTCCGGCCCTGGAAGATCGTCTCCCAGGTCTCGGGCGTTTCAGCAGCGCCCGGCAGCCAGAGCGAGTACGTCGGCTTGGTGTTGATCTGCTCGAATGGAAGGTCAAGCTGCTTCTTGGCCAGGGCCATCACGGCCATGGGCGGTCGATAAGCGCTGGTGGCCGCGTGAGCCAGGTCGTATTCCGGTCGGGGCTCATCCACCGGACTGTCCCCGAAAATCATCCACAGAAAGCGATCGAGCCCGCCGCCCGTGCGCTTGGTCGGCGCGCCCGCGGTGCCGCGGTAATACTTGATCGCCGCGGCCGTATACATCCAGTCCAGCGCGGCCTTGGCCATCGCGACCACTTCTTCATCCTGGGCGAAGTCGTAGAGGTTGTGATAAGGCGCGATCGTATGGTGCAGATAATTCTCACTGTCCCATTCGCCCATGCCCACGTGATACATGTCCGCCACGAACCGGCGAATCTTGTCCTTGTAAAGCAGCCGAACCTTCTCGTTGCCGGCTTCTTCGGCCATCAGGTAAACCGAACCCTCACGCATCGCCCGAAGGTTGTCCGTGTTACGGGCATCAACGCGCATCCCGCGTATCTGCGGATCCCATTGCGCTCCGACCGGCCCGGTTCCCACGCCGTGCCGCGGATGAGGAAATGGATTGGCCCGGCGCTCAACATCCTCGAAGACCTGCCAGCCCTTGTCGGCATAGTACTTCCACCATTCCATCCACTTCTCGACATCATCGCCAAGGTCCTGCCCTTCCATCGGGTCATCGATGTCATCGATCCCGGCGATGTTGGCGCGAATCTTCTGGAGCAGCTCGAGAGCGTACTCGCGGACCTGGCGTTCCGGAGCGTTGAGCGAAAGCACCAGTTCCAACGTGGGCCTGGGGTCCTCGGCCGTCCAGATGGCCGCGGCACGCTTCATCCGATCGCGATACTGCGGATCGAGCTTGTCACCGAAGTAAAAATACTTGCGCATCTGACCCTTGAGCGTGAAGCACCAGTAGTAATCGATGCCCAACGTCCATGCATGATCGCTCCCGGCCTGCACATCCTCGGTCTGCAATGCGCGGATCGCCTCATTTCGGAAGCCGGCCATATAAGCGAACATGAGTCTCGGATAATCCGCCTTCTCGTTCTCGCCGTGGGTGTTCACGCTGCGCTGCCCCTGATGGTGACGCATCGCATGATTAACCCGAGTCCAGAACCGGCGCTCGACTTCCTCGGGCCACGGCTGGTTACGCCACGCCTCGGGAACTTCCGGCGGCACCGCGCGGCGAAGTCCCTGCTCATCGGTAAAGAACAGATCATCAGCCCAAGTCGAACCGGTGCCCCAGCCGGCCAAGGCGATCAGACAGATCAGAGAAGAAACAATCAACGTTCGGGTCATGGCACACTCTCGAAAAAAGGCCTGAGAAATCACAGGATGGAAGCGTCAGTATACATCAACGGTCGCACCCATCGCGATCAAAGCATCGCCAGCGGCACGGCCACGGCCGCGCACCATCGATACATCGCCGGCTTTCCTTACGTTGCATAGCGACCCACTCATTTCGGCATTGCCCGTCCCACGCATACTTTGCACCCGATATCCGCACGCCGGCGAGAGGCCCGCCTGGCCGCGTTTGGCCCACATCCCACACTCCGAAACTCCGATCCGACGGGGCCAAACGACCGCTAGCTCGTCGCCTTTCGAGTAGCTGAATCATCTGATTGCGGAGGTTGAGCCGGGTCAACGTTATAATGATTCTGGTTTCGCGGCCGTAGCGGTCGCCTGGTTTTGCATACCAACCTCGGAAAGGATTTCACCCATGTCCAAGTCAACCGCTCAGTCCAAGCAGAGTGCCCGCGCCAAAGCTGAGAAAGTCGCCGCCGATGGCAAGGAAGTTCGAGACCGGATCGCGGCCATCATGGTTGATCTTGTCGAACAGGGCAAGGTCGATCTTGCCGGCATGCAGGACACCGCCGCCGAGATGATGCATGGCGCGGTCGAAGGCGTTAACCGCAAACTGCCGGCCAAGCCACAGAGTGTGCTGCGCCAGGTGATCAGCGGCCTGGCTGACGGTCTGGGAACAGCCGCCGGGGCCACGGCGATGACGGCCAACGAAGCCGCCTCGCACGGCAAGGACTTCACGAAGAAGGAATGGAACCAGGTCATCTCGACGCTCAAGAGCATGGAAGAGCAGTTCGTCGGAATGGTGAGCAAGACAGCGCGGGATGTCGGCGGCCAGGTCAAGATGCAGTCCGGCGAAATGGCCGACCATGCCCGAACCGCCTTCCGGGATGTCAAGCCCTCCATCGAGTCGGCGATCAGAAGTCTGGCCGGTGACCCGCTCGGCTTCGCCGGTGAAACGGTCAAGGCCGGCGTCGAAGCCTCAAGACAGGCGGTTGGCCTGGCCGCGCAGACCGTGAGCGGCATCCTCCAGGGAACAGGAAGCGTCCTGGGCAAGCTCGGCGACAAAGCCAGCGGAACGTCGCCGAAGAAAAAGCCCACGACCACGGCGCGTTCCACCGTAGGGCCGAAGAAGAAAGCATCCAAGAAAAAGGCCGCGCGAAAAAAGCGCGAAGGCTGAGCGCACGATACTTACCAAGCCATGGAAGAGGCTGCCACCACTCCCGCACGTTGCTGATGGACGTGCCGGCCAAGCGCGATCGCTTGTCCGCCTTCCGGGGACGGATGTCGAGCCCTTCGTTCCCCGCAGGTCACATCGATGTCGCATCGACAACGCGATACGCCGTCGCGAAGAGCATGGAGCGCGCGGTGGTTGCGAGAACCGGTAAGGCTAACCGCGGCCATGACAGCCCAGTGGGTACTTCTATCTGGATGATGGAATTGCGCGAAATATCGCGCCGAATCACGGCGGAGCGCGTTCCTGCGCGGCGGGGTTGGGTGACATGGCGCTTTCCTGAACGGCGACCATCCCACTGGATGTCGAAGCAGGAGCACCGCCCCGCGATGAAACGCCCGCCTTCGATTGCGCCGCCACGCTGGCCTTACGCGCACGCTTGGCCGCTTCCGCCGCGACGAACTGGGCCGTGAGTCGTCGATACACACCCTCGAGATCATCATCGGATTGCATGGACAAGCTGGCATCGTACCCCCGCTGACGATGGGGCATCGAAGAATAACCGCCCCCGCCCCCGGAACCTTCGGAACCCCCGGAAGTGCCCCCATATGCGGCAGCACCCGGGGAGACCGTGTCACGCGAGCTCACCGAAGGCGTCGCTGATTCCTCTCCACGACACGCATCGTTACGCTCCGGTTCTGAACCGCGGTTGTATTCAACGCCGGCGTCAGAACTCGAAGCGCTTTGGTCCATCGAGCCCGATGCAGCATTGCTCCATGAATCGGCTGAATGGCTTGAGCTTGCCACACCGCCCCAGTCGCCCGATGCGCTGCCACTTTCGTAGCCGCACACGGACTGACTTTCATGCGAGAACCGCCCATAACTTCCGGGGGGGGGGCTTCCGGGGGCGGGGGCGGGAGTGCGTGTGGGGATATCGCCGTTGAGTTGATCGATTCGTGTGCGGGCGCGGAGTTTCTGGGCGATGGTGCTTTTGGGATGGCTGATGATGTATTGGTAGAACCAGATCGCCTCGGCGATGCGCTCCTGGCGAGGCACATCCAACTTCGCGATCATCTCTTCGCGTGCGCGGCCGATCCACCGCTCAGCCTGCTGCCCGACCGGCTCACCGAATTTCTTCGTCAACCGACGCCGGATGATGTAAGGATCAACCCCCAACGCCAGCCAGCGCTTGCAGGCGCTGACGATCGCCTCAGGCTCGATCGCTTCCGGTTCCGCTTGCCCGGCGACTTGCCCGGCATCGCTCGGTTCGGATTCAACCGTCGAGTCGGCTTCAGGTTCAGGTTGTTCGATCGAATCGGACAACAGTCAAGACTCCTTGGCCCGAGATGAGCGGCGAATTCCGCCCTACTTCAGGCCTATCTCGCTAATTGCCGCGCACAAGCTTCGGGGCGCGATCGGCGATTCCGGCACCGATCCAGGCGCTGCGTCGATCAGCCTCCGCAATCCTTCCGGGCAGGGCCGACATTGGGCATGGCGCGATGAACCCGGCACACCATCAACCCACCCAGCCGAGCCG
>JAFIFY010000115.1 GCA_020831765.1 Phycisphaeraceae bacterium
CGTTCGATGCGTTCGATCTTTCGTGCGCGTCGTGTGTTGGTTTCGATTTCGATGTAGACGCCGTTGATTCGCGGGTCGCCGGTGGCGACGTCGAACGGCGCGGGCATGGCGGTGGTCATGTGGGTAAGCACGCGGTCGATCCGGCGGCCGAGAATGGATTCATGCGGGCCGCACATGCCCATGTCGGTGATATAGGCTGTGCCCAGCGGCAGGATGCGGGCATCGGCCGTGGCCACGTGCGTGTGCGAACCGATGACCGCCGAGACGCGGCCATCGAGGAACCAGCCCATGGCGACTTTCTCACTCGTGGTTTCGGCGTGAATCTCAACCAGAACCAACGGTCGAGGGTCAGGCAGTTCTTCCAGCACCTGCTCGATGGTGGCGAAAGGATCATCCGCCGGCAGGTTGGTGAAGACGCGGCCCAGCACGGTGATGATGTAGAGCGATGGTCGCCAGCCATCAGCGGGCGCATCGTCGCCGCCGGGTGTCAGGCGCATCCAGCGACGGCCGACGGCATGACGACTGAGATTGGCCGGGCGGATGATGTCCTGCCGTTCCTGAAGGATGCCGCTGATCTGGATTTTCTTATAGACGTGATCGCCCAGGGTGATGCCATCCACGCCGATGGCCTTGAGCTTGCGATAGACCTCGGGCGTGATGCCGGTTCCGTTGTGGGCGTTCTCGCCGTTGACGATGACAAGATCCGGTCGATATTGCTCGCGGAGTTGGGGGAGAAGTTGGGTGACGGCCAGGCGCCCGGGCGCTCCGACGATATCGCCGAGCATGATCAGCTTGAGCACTTCCGGCCGGGCCTGATCGTTGGAATCCATCCCGTCGAGCTTACCAGATCAGGCCACCGGGCCCGAGGGCATTCATTACTCCGGTGGCCGCGTGCCCAGGCTGCCGACGAATTGCCCGGTACGTTCCCGGCCGCTTTCGTGCTTGACCTCGAACTGTCCGCCGAGGACGCCACCGACCATGGCACCATCGATCCGGATGTCGTAACGCCCTGATTCGACCGTGCCGTCCTCAACCCTGGCCCGCAGTTCCGCTTCGATCCGATCACCGACAAAGCGGGCGGTTCCGCCCTCCAGCGAGCCTTGCCAGACGTCCTTGTTGCTGAAGAACCGGCCGGGCACCACTTGACCATCCTTGATGGTGAAGGTCAGAAACGCCCGGTTCTGCCACGCCGCGCCGCCGATCAGGCCATCTTCAAGCTTGATCGCAAGGGGTTGTGGATCCGCGGGTGTGTGGGGATCGACCATACGGGCATCGACGATGCCCCTTGCCGGGCGTCCGGCCAGCGTGCCGTGGTGAGCGCCGACCCCGTGCCGTCCATCGAGCTTGACATCGATCGTCACGTCCAGGGGCCATGTGGCCGGATGCCCGGGTTGGAACGAATCGGTATGGGCCGTGATGCGAAGCCTGCCACGCAGGTGGCCGTCTTCGATCTCCAGCGATGCATCGTCGAGCCAGTGGGTGGCGCGGTTGAAGGTGGGCGAGAAGCCAAAGCCCTGAATCTTCCCCCGGGCATCCGAAGCCAGGTGCAGCCTCAACGTGTGTCCGCCATCGCCCAGCAGGTCGTGAAGGTTCAGCACCATTGGAAACGGCGGGCGTCGGACATCGTCTTTTGATGCGGTGAACTGACCGGTGATCAGTCGGGGCGTTTTCGGGTCGGCGGTGCCTTCAGGCGCCTGGTACCGGCCGCCGACATGGTCACCGATCACCAGGGCATCGATTTCCAGGCGGACGCTCTTGCGCTCCTGCCTGCCGCCGTGATAGTTGAGTGTGACCCGGCCGCGCAGCCGTCCCTGGGTCAGGCGAAGGTCCGGCTCTTCGAGGTAGCCGCTCCATTCGCCATAGGTCGGGCTGCCCAGGGTGTAGGCCGCGCCGCCGGTGACCTGGCCATCCCGGAGCGAAAGCTCCACAACCGCCCGGCGCTGCCACGGTTTGTCGATGCCTTCAAGCGGCAGTTCGAGCATTTGGAGCATGAGAAGCCCGTTGGCCCGGCTGGTCTCGGGCGCGCTGCCCACCTGCCCGCTGACCGTCCCCCGAACTTCCCGATCCCCAAGCTTGCCCTCGTAGCGGCCCTCGATCCGGCCCTGGGAGACCGTGGTTCGGACATGCACGGTCGCATCCATGGGTTTACCGTCGCGGGGAACCCACGGATCCGGAAGAATCGTGACTCGAAGGCCGCAGTCGATGCGTTGGGCCGTCACCACGGGCGGCTGCTCGAAGGCGACCGTGTGGCAGGCGGCGTTGAAGCCCGGCGACAGCGCGAAGGCCGCCGGCCGATCGCCGGTGGGCATGAGCATGTGCACGACCAGCGGGCGACCCTCGTCCAGGAAATCGGCCAGTTCCAGCGTGACGACGGTGGCGTTCGGGTCGGCGTCCGCTGATGCCGTGGCCATGCTCTGCCACGGGGTCAGGAGCAGCAGGGCGGCAAGGGCCAAGAGCGGGGCAAGGTTAGTCATGGCGGTTTTCTCCAACGCGGCATTCGGCCCGCGATTCAGGTTCAACGCCCGACCGAACCGTTTTGCTGCCGTGATCCTGTCCCGGATCGCAATCGGTTACAATTTCCGGCGTTCGGTTGTCGATGGTCGAGCCTTCGCGAAACCTTTCATGCCAGAGCAAAGCCAATCCACCCTCTCCCTCCTGATCCTGCGCGGCGCGTTTCTGCTGTTGGCCACCACCGTGACGCTGCTCTACGTGCTGGGCGAGCAGGACACCGTCGGGGCCAGTGAAGCCCAGGTGATGATCGTGGTGTTGGTGGTGCTGGGGGTGGTCGGCTCGGTGATCGCTCTGGATATCCGCAACCCCACGAAGAAGCTTTCGGCCGTCAGCGGGGTGTTCCTGGGGCTTCTGGTCGGCCTGGTGCTCGCTTATGCGCTTTCGTTCTTCGTGGATTTCATCGGGCTGATTCTTCCCACCCGGCTTCCCGAAGCATCGTTGAACAACCTGCTGCAAGGCGTGAAGATTTTCATCGGGCTGGTGACCTGCTACGTCGGCATCTCCCTGGTGCTTCAGACCAAGGACGACTTTCGGTTTGTGATTCCGTATGTGGAGTTCGCCAAGGAAATCCGAGGCAATCGCCCGACGCTTCTGGATTCGAGTGTGCTGATCGACGGCCGCATCCACGATCTGGTTCAGACCCATCTGCTCCAGGGCACGCTGACCATTCCCCGGTTCATTCTCAACGAGTTGCAGCTTGTGGCCGATTCTTCGGACAAAAGCCGCCGCGCACGAGGGCGAAGAGGGCTGGATACGGTTCAGAAAATCCAGAATGTGCCACGGATCGACCTGAGCATCGACCCGGTCGAATCTGAGGGCGGAAGCATCGACCAGAAGCTGGTCAGTCGTGCCCTTGAGCTTCGTGGTCGGATCATGACCAACGATCACAACCTGGCCAAGGTGGCGGAGGTGCGCGGGGTGGAAGTGATCCTGCTCAATGAAGTGGCGCGGGCGCTGCGCCCGGCGCTGGTGACCGGCGAGCGGATGAATATCGAGCTGGTCAAGCCGGGCGAGGTCGAGGGCCAGGGGGTTGGTTATCTGGAAGACGGAACCATGGTCGTGATCGATAACGCCCGGGAACACATCGGCCGACAGGTTCGCTTCGAAGTAACGCGCATCATCCAGACCACCGCGGGCCGAATGATCTTCGGGAAACTTGTGGATCAGGTCGATTCCGACGAACCGGCCCCGCCCGCTCGATAAGGGAGAGAGCACGATCATGACCCGCAATCCCGTCTGGACCATGGGGTTTGCCAAGCGCGGCATCACGCCGGGCCGGGATGTGCCGCTGCTGGGCTATGCCTTCCGATATGAGAACCTCCCGCCGGGCAACGATGGCCCCTGGCCGGGCGATGCCCATCGGCTGGCCGGTGGTGGACCGCTGTTCGCCCAGGTTTGCGTGATTCACGACGGCACGGACTGGTTGGCGCTGGTGACGCTGGATATCTGCACGCTTGAGCTTGATGTGGCGCGAAGGATTCGTGATGAGGTGGCCCAACGATTGGGCACGAAGGTAGAGCGGGTGATCGTCGCGTGCAGTCATACGCATTCAGGGCCGTTTCCCTTGTCCACCCAGTCACGCCCCCGCGCGGTGAGCGAGGATGCGGTCCGACGGGCCGGCGATCCGGAATGGGCCCGTCACGGCCGGGCGTATTTCGAACAACTGCTTACCGAAGTCACCACCTGCGCGATGCAAGCCGTCGGCAGCGTGTCGCCGGCTCGCCTGTCGGTACAGCAAACCCGCATGGGCATCGGTTACACCCGGCGCATCGTCACCGATGCCGGTGTCGCGTATGCGTGGAATCCGCGCGAGCAGACGGACCTGCCGCTGGTTCCCGCCGTCGAGGACACCCTGATCGCGGCCCGACTGGAAGCGCCCCAGGCGCGACGTTCGATCATCATCTGGAGCGCGGCGGCGCATCCGGTGGGGCTGGGCAAGGCCAGCCGCTGGGTCAGCGCCGATTGGCCGGGCGTGGCGCAGGACACCATCACCCGGCTCCTGCCGCGCAGCGAAGCGATGTTCCTTCTGGGTGCATGCGGCGACAGTCACGGCTGGATCGCCACCCAGGAGAACCCCGCGGACCTTGAGCCGCTGGGCATCGCGGCCGGTGGCATGGTGGCCTCACTGGCCCAGGTCGCCCGGCCATGCACGCCCACGGAGTCGCCGCTGGGCGCTTCGGCAGGACCGATCACGGTCCGTTCCCGGACCGTCGAGCGCGGCCGGGTCGAGCTGGACCTGGTCGTGTGGAAGATGGGCGAGCTCTTTGTGGCGGCCGTGGGCGCGGAGCTATTTGGCCAATTGGCCGTTGAGTTGAGGAAGCGGTGTCCGGGAACGCTTCTGCTGGCGACCGAGGCCAATGGCCGAAGCGGATACTGGCCGACGGAGCGGGCCTTTGCCGAAGGCGGATACGAAGTTGAGATCGCTCGCGACTATGGGCTCAAGCCCGGCGATGGCGAGTGGTTGGTCGATCAGGTCGCGGAGCTGTTTGAGGGTGGGGAATGAGGCATCGCCGACCGAGGCCGCGCACCATCGCCCGCTTCGTTCGGACGGTCCGGCTGGATTGTCCCGATGATCCAGCGGCCATTCGCCGCTAGAATGTGAGATGAGCGGTCCTGTGTCCCACCAGGGCCGGCAGCTTGCGAATCGTTTTCCAGATAAGGAGCAATGACCATGAACGCCCATCGAATCGCCTTGAGTGCCGCGTTTCTGCTGGCTGTAATGATGTCCCTCGGCTGCTCGGGAGCCCCACGCACGCCCGAGGCGACGATCGACCGGTTCAAGCAGAAGGACGCCAGCTTGGAGCGTTTCTTTGACAATTCCTACGGCTATGCGGTGTTTCCCGAGATCACCAAGGGGGCGGTGGGCGTTGGCGGCGCGCACGGGCGAGGTGTGGTTTACGAGGATGGTCGGATCGTCGGTGATGTCAGTGTGACTCAGGGCACCATCGGATTTCAGCTTGGCGGCCAGAACTTCAGTCAGATCATTTTCTTCCAGACGGCTGATTCGCTGGAACGGCTCAAGGCCGGGAACCTGGCGTTTTCGGCCAATGCTTCGGCGGTGGCCGCTGCCTCAGGCGCGGCGGCGACGGCGAACTATGAAGATGGCGTGGCGGTGTTCAGCCAGACAATCGGCGGATTGATGTACGAGGCTTCGATCGGCGGGCAGAAATTCAGCTTCACGCCGCGCGAGTAACCCCCGGCGTGGGCTCGTGCCATCGTGTGCCAATCCGCCAGCCTCAGTAAGCCGGATCGTCGATTCGGATTGTTTCCAGGAGGTCTTCGGCCGAGCCGGCGTTGCGTAGCCGCTGGGTCAGGTCTTCGTTGCTCAGAAGACGCGCGATGGCGGCCAGTGTCTTGAGATGCGCATCCGGTGAATGGTTCTCGGGATTGAGCAGGGCGAACACGAGGTTGGCCTTGCGATTTACTTTGGGGAAATCCAGGCCCGTCTGGGAGATGCCCAGCAGGATGGTGGGACTGCGTACTTCAGGCACATGGGCGTGGATGAGCACGACGTTCGGGGCCACTTCGGCGGGGAACTGGCGGCTGTTGTGGACAAGCACCTCGGTGAGGCGTTGATGGGCCTGGGGCTGATCGGCGAACCGCAGCGCCACGATCCGGCTGATGGCTTCGTGGCTTTCGATGTCATCGAGCCCGAAGGCGGTCCGGCCATCGGCAAGCATCTGGGTCAGGCGCCTGGATTCGAGCATCTCCGGACTGAGGGCAGCGCCCTCGACCACAACCTCGGAAGGATAGAGCGCCGCGAAATCCAGATTGGGAAATCGATTGGCCAGTACCCGGGGCAGACGGTCGAGCCGTGAATGCCAGGCCAGTTGGCCGCGTCGGGCACTGAACAGAAGCAGCATGTCGTGCTCGCGGACCATGTTCTTGAGGGTGTCGGGCAGGTCGTCCCAGTGCTCGATCGGCGCGAAGGTGACGGCCAGTTCCGGTCTTGCGCGTTCGAGCGGCTTCTTGATCCGCTCGATGCTCTGCCGTTCGGCGAGGATGTGGGGTCTTGCCCGGATGTTGCGTGCCAGGCGCTTGACCAGGGCCAAGGCTGTTTCAAACCCCGGTTGCAGGTGCGAAAGGGGTGGAATCAGCACCAGCAGCCGCTCAGTGGTGTTGATGCGGCCCGACAGCCGGCAGAAGAGGATCGACTGCCGCGTCTGATCGAGCAGTTGATCAAGCACGGTTCCAAAGATGCGGCTTCGGTAGGTGAGCTGTCCCTGCCAGCCGATGATGATCTGGGAGACGCGAAGCTCGGTGACGGCGCGGGCAATGCCGTTGGCGATGTTCAGATCGACCCGGGTCACGGGAATGACCGGGACACCGGCGCCGGCGGCGTAGATCACCGCATGGCCGAGCATCTTCTCCGAGGCGGCGACGTGGGCTTCGACGTGTCCATCATCGGAGGCGATGCTCAGGGGGTAGACCGGCTCCTGGCTGTTGGGCTCGCGGACGGCGAAGGCGAGGTCCATCAGGCCGTCGGCGGTGGTGGGGTTGGCCAGTGGCACGAGAATACGCTGGGGCGCATCTTCGGGACGATAGTCGGCCGCCTCTTCCGCCGCCGCGACGACTCTGCCGTAACGCTCGACCAGCCACGGCCCCAGCACGCACGTGGCCAGGATCATCATCACCGCGCCGTTGAGCACTTCATCGCCGAACTCTCCGAAAATGCCAAGGTCATAGCCGACGAACACCGCCGCCAGAGTCGCCGCGGCCTGTGGGACGCTCAGGCCGAAAATCACCAGGCCCTCGGCCGGGGTGTAGCCCAGAAGCCAGCGCGCCGCCTGCGCCGCCAGGAACTTGGTGACCACCACCGTGACCACCATCACTCCGCCGACGAACCAGGTCGTGCCGCTCTCGAGGAACATGCGAAGGTCCACCAGCATGCCGACCGAGAGCAGAAACAGCGGCACGAACAGGGTGTTGCCCACGAACGTGATGCGGTTCATCAGCGCCCCCTGGTTGGGGATCAGCCGATTGAGCGCCAGCCCGCCGAGGAACGCGCCGATGATCGGCTGCACCCCCGCGACCTTGGCCAGGTAAGCGCAACTGAACCCCGCGGCGAGCACGAACACGAAC
Source organism: Phycisphaeraceae bacterium (assembly GCA_020831765.1). GTDB lineage: Bacteria > Planctomycetota > Phycisphaerae > Phycisphaerales > Phycisphaeraceae > JAFIFY01. The sequence continues at coordinate 7,594 of JAFIFY010000115.1, forward strand.
TCCACCGCGCCGTCCTGCGCTTTGTTGTGAAAGAACCATCTGCCCAGCCGGGGCAGGCCCCAGAGCACGCCGGTGACGTAAACCCCAAGCGAGCCGGCCAGCCCAAGCCAGAACATGGGTGAAAGTTCGCCGGTGTGCGATGCGGCGACCACCGCCAGCACCAGCAGCGCGCCGGTGTCGGTCACCATGGTTCCGCCGATGGCCGAGATGGTGGCGAGGTTCCGCGTGATGCCCAACCGCTTGGCCAGGGGATAGGCCAGAAGCGTATGCGAGCCGAACATGCTGGCCAGCAGGATCGCGGCGGGCCACGGGAAACCGAGCACGAAGAGCGCCACCACCAGCCCCAGGAGTTGCGGGATCAGGTAGCTGAGCGATCCGAACAGCAGGCTTCGATTACGGTGCTTGAAGAACTGGTTGAGGTCCAGCTCCAGCCCGGCCATGAACATGATGTAGAGCAGGCCGACCGCGCCCAGCAGTTCGATGGTCCGGTCGCGCTCGACCATGTTCAGGGTTGGCGGGCCGACGATGATGCCGGCGATGATCAGTCCGATGATCCCCGGAAGCCTCAACCGCTGGGCGGTCAGCGGCGCCAGCAGGATGATCAGCATCACCGTGGCGAAAACCAGCACCGGCTCATCGAGCGGGAAATTCGTCGTTCGAAGTTGTTCCAGCCAGTCCAACATTCCCGTCCCACTTGTGATCGCCGCGATGCCAGCGCGGCGGGAACCGGCAAGAGTCTATCCCAAGCCCGCTTTCGCAGCGCTTCGGTACAGGGTCAAGTCGAGGCCGACGGGCCGGACGAATCGACTCACGGGTCACTGGCCAAACCCCTCGACGCGCTGGATGTAGAAGAGGCTGTCGGCCGGCCGGGGGCCGATCAGGTGCCACGAGAGCGGATTGCCCGGATGCTTGGCGACGTAGGACTCGAAGATGTACTTGCCCCAACGGTACTGCTGCTCGATGTTGGCTTCGATCTTGGCCGTTTCGGTGTTGGGCACGAATTTCTGACTGTGGTAGTTCCAGTTGGGATCGAGCCGTACCAATAGGTGGCCCTCATCCCATTCGATGGGATATCCGTGAACGAATCCTTCACCGGAGCCCGGGGTGTGGTACCAGAAACAGAGAAAGCGGTCCTTATCCGCCGTGGAGGTGTCCTGTCCGCCGCCCATGAGCAGCCGCGCATGACTGACCCGCACCGGCAGCACGCCCCAGCGTTTGCGGGCGATCCAGATTTTGCGGTCGGTGACATCCATCAGGCCGACATGCGCGTAGTCCACGCGAATCTTGTCGGACGAAAAGCGGGTGTCGATGCGTCGATGGGTGCGGGGCAAGTCGGGCATGCTGATGCTGACACGCAAAGCCGGGGTGGGCGATCGGCGAAGCCGGCGCGCTTTGGAAAGCTGATCCAGACTGGGCATTGTAATGGACGGGCATGTTCGATCCACGGGGAACCCGCGCGGCCCTGGAACGTAACATCTCTCCCGATCCTGAAGGAGACTCCGACGATGCCCGAGCCGTTCCATCAATTCGATGCCCTGGACAAGCGGATTTCGGCGTTCATGGCGCGATGGGGCATCCCGGCGCTGCGATTCAGCCTGGCGGTGATCTTCATCTGGTTCGGTCTGCTCAAGCCTCTGGGTTATTCACCGGCGGCTCCCCTGGTGCTCAAGACGGTGGACTGGATGCCCGTCCTGTCGGGCGCGACCTGGCTTGCGGTCATCGGTTGGTGGGAAGTGGTCATCGGCATCACGTTTCTCTTTCACCGTACGCTGCGGATCGCGATCTTCCTCCTGGCCATGCAGATGGCCGGAACCTTCATGCCGCTGGTGCTGCTGCCCGAGGTGACCTTCCAGGCCCGCGGGTATCCGTTCGCCCCGACGTTGGAAGGTCAGTACATCATCAAGAATCTGCTGGTCATCTCCGCAGCGCTGGTCGTGGGCGGCACGGTCCGGCGCGGCGGCTCGGGCGGATGAAGGCCCGGTCACCGCAAGGAATACGGCTCGCCTCCGGGAGCGGATCGCCAACCGCCGCTCGAAGCCCGGGTTGTGGCGGTCGGCGGTGCGGTCGGTCGGGCGGGGGTTTGGTTATGATCGTGGCTCGGGGTCATGGCGCTTATCAGGAGATGCTTTTTGTCTACATGTTCGGCTGATTCAGTTACAAGCGGCCAAGAGGCGTCGGCCGGCCCACGCATCGTGCGGTTCGAGGTGTGGCTGCATCCCGACGAGCCGGATCGGCACGCGCGCCAGATCGTCGGTCTGGTCGAGGATGGCAAGCGAATCCTGGCGGCCCGAAGCGCCAAGGTCTATCTGATTCAGGGACTCACCGGGGCCGATGCGATCCAGCGGGTGGGCGGCGAACTTCTGGCCGATGGGGTCGCCGAGGATATTCATGTTGGCGTGCGGCCGTCGGAGCCGGGCCATCAGACGATTGAGGTTCACCATCAGCCCGGCGTGATGGACCCGGTGGCGCAATCGACATGGGCGGCGATCACCGAACTGCTGCCGGAAGTGGATGGGCGGTCGCTGGAGGTTCGCACCGCGCTTCGAGTGGAAGTGCAACTGGAGCAACCGGCAAGGGAAAATGCCCTCAGACACCTCGCGACCCGTCACTTTGCCAACCCCGTGATCCAGGACATCCATTTCCAACCGTGGTGCCCTGAGCGGTTTCCCATTCCCCCTCACCATCCTTTCGAGTTGGTCCACGTTCGGCTGCTGAATCTCGATGATGAAGGATTGATGCGTCTGTCGAGGCAGGGGCATCTGTTCCTGAGCCTGGAAGAAATGCGGGCGGTGCAGGCGTGGTTCCGCCAGCGCGCGGCGGTTGCGAAAGATGATCCGGACACTTCCGGGGCTTCCGGGGATTCCGGGGGCGGGGAGCCGACGGATGTCGAGTTGGAGACGATCGCCCAGACCTGGAGCGAGCATTGCGTTCACAAGACGCTCAAGAGCACGGTTCGGTATCGGTCTGAGGGTGAGGATCCGGTGGCGCAGCGCTGGGTTGGCCGCGCCGGCCATGAGACCGAATCGGGGGACGGCGGATCGGGCCCATTGGTGATCCGCAATCTGCTCAAGTCCACGATCGCGCAGGCCACCCGGGAGCTGTGCGAGGATGAGGAACTTGGCCGATGGTGCATCAGCGTGTTCAAAGACAACGCCGGGATCGTGCGATTCGATGATGAGCACGGGGTGTGCATCAAGGTCGAGACGCATAATCATCCTTCGGCGATCGAGCCGTACGGTGGTGCCGCGACGGGCATCGGTGGATGCATCCGCGACATCATGGGTACTGGATTGTTCGCATGGCCGATCGCCAACACCAACGTGTTCTGCGTGGCCGATCCGGAGATGGATGAGGCCGATCTGCCGCGCGGCGTGATTCACCCGCGACGGGTGCTGGAGCAGGTGGTCGCCGGCGTGCGGGATTATGGCAATCGTAAGGGCATCCCGACGGTTAACGGCGCGGTTTATTTCCACGACGCGTACTTGGGCAACCCCCTGGTTTTCGCCGGCTCGGTGGGGCTGATCGCCCTGGACCGCTGCTTTGGTGATGCCAGGCCTGGTGACCTGATCGTTGCCCTGGGCGGGCGAACGGGACGCGACGGTATCCACGGCGCGACGTTTTCTTCCGCCGAGCTGACCGATCAGCATGCCGATGAATTTGGCCACGCGGTTCAGATCGGCAACGCCATCACCCAGAAGCGGGTGATGGATGTGCTGCAACGCGCTGCGCATTGGAAGGGCGAAGCGGGCGATGAACCGGTCCGCTGCCTGTTCCATGCGATCACGGACTGTGGCGCGGGTGGTTTCTCCAGCGCGGTCGGCGAGATGGGCGCTCAGATCGGAGCGGAAGTCGAGCTGGATGCGGCGCCGTTGAAATACGATGGCTTGACCTATCGGGAAATATGGATTTCCGAAGCCCAGGAGCGGATGGTGATCGCCGCGTCGGAGGATGATCTACCCTCGCTGCGGCGGTTGTGCGCTGCCGAGGATGTCGAGCTGTGTGTGCTGGGTCGATTCGGAAGCCTTGATGCGAAGGGTGAAGCTCAGCTCGTGTTGCGTTATTCGGGCCGGGAAGTGGGGCGACTGGGCATGTCGTTTCTACACGATGGCATTCCGATGCCGACGCGCCAGGCGGTCTGGCGCGAACCAGCGCGGCCGAAGGTCGAGGGGCATGACGATGAATCGAACGCGATCGATCCGGTGGCGACGCTGATCAGCCTGCTGGAGCATCCCAACATCGCCGCCAAGCACTGGATCATCCGCCAGTACGATCATGAAGTTCAGGGCGGTTCGGTGATCAAGCCGTTGATGGGTCCGGGCCAGGATGCGCCGCAGAATGGCGCGGTCCTGCGTCCGAAGCTTTCCAGTCGGCGCGGCATCGCGCTGGGTTGCGGCTTGCAGACGGCGATCGGCGACCCTGAGCGCGGCGGGGATTCTTACTGGATGGCGTTGGCGGCGGTCGATGAGGCGGTGCGCAATGTCGTGAGCATCGGCGCTGATCCAAGCCGCATCGCCATTCTCGACAATTTCTGCTGGCCGGGCTGTGATGATCCACGGGTCATGGCTTCGCTGGTGCGCGCTTGCGAAGGGTGCTATGACGCGGCCCTGGCCTACCGCACGCCGTTCGTTTCCGGCAAGGATTCGCTCAATAACCAGTTCACCACCGAGAGCGGCCGCATCATTCGCATCCCGCCGACGCTACTGATCACGGCGATGGGCATGGTCGACGATACGCGGCTCTCAGTCAGTTCCGATGCCAAACGGCCGGGCAATCTGCTTCTGATCATCGGTCCAACCGGTCCGGCGCTTCTGGGTTCGCACTTATGCATGGTTCATCCGGAATTTAGAGAACCGGGCACGGATGAGATTCCGAAGGTGGACTTGAAGGCCGGTCCGGCCCATGCGCGGGCGGTGGCGTCGCTCATGCGCGAACGTCTGGCGGTTTCGGTGCATGATGTTTCGGATGGGGGTGTGCTGGTGGCCGCATCCGAGATGAGCTTCGGGGGGCGACTGGGCATGGAAATTGACCTGAGCGAGATGCCTTTCGTTGATGAGTCGCGGCGTTCGATCGCGGCACTTGGGTTTGGCGAAACACCGTCGCGATATCTCATCGAAGCGCATCCGGACGATCTGCCGCGGATTGAAGCGCTCCTGGGCGAATGCGGGGTCGGCTATGGAATCATCGGCACGATGATCGAGGAACCCTGTATGCGCGTGCATGTGAGCTCAAGTCTCCCCAACATCGAGCTTGACATCGAAGTTTTGCGTCGGGCATGGCTCAGGCGTCTGGATTGGTGAACGCCCGATGGGCGACCTTACGAGAACCTGGCCGGTTGTGTTCATTGAATGAAGGTTTCTGATTCGTCAGGAAAAGGTGTGGAGTCTGGTTGATGTTGATTCTTGGTCTTGATGGCATCCAGTGGCGGTTGTTTCCGGCCGGCGACACGACGGACCTGCCCGAGGCGATCCGACGCCGATTCGGCGTGGAGAAGAGCCTTGAAGCATCCGTGCCGGGATGTGTGCATACCGCGCTGATCGATCGGGGCTGGATGGAGGATCCCTATGTTGACCAGCGCGAGGAGGAGGTTCGGGGCCTGGGGCTCTGCGACTGGGTTTACGAGGGAACGTTCTCGGTCGATGATCATGTGCTCGCCGATCTGGGTGAGCAGGAACACCTGGAGATGGTGTTCCCATCACTGGACACCATCGCCGTCGTCCTGCTCAACGGTGTCCGGATCGGACAAGCGGCGAACATGCATGTGACATGGCGTTTTGATGTGCGCCAAGCGCTGCGGCGGGGTGACAACGAGCTTCGCATCGAGTTCCGTTCGCCGGTCCGGTATGCGCGTGAGCAGGAAGCGAAGCTGGGCACCCTGCCGTATCTCAACACGAAGGAGCCGTTCAACTTCATCCGCAAGATGGCCTGCAATTTCGGCTGGGATTGGGGCCCGGCGTTGCCGACGTGCGGCATGTGGCGGGCTCCCCGCCTGGAGCGGTGGGGTGGATCACGGCTGGAGGCGGTTCGTCCACTGGTGATGGAAGCCGATGAGCACCGGGCGCGGGTGGATGTCCATGTCGATGTCGTGGGTCCGGATGCGGGAGCGGTCACTGCCCGTATCCGGTTGCTCGATCCCGATGGCCGTTTGGTGGCCGAGCGTCTGGGGAGCGCGGGCGAGCATCGAATCGTTCTCGAGGTCGATGCGCCCAAACGATGGTGGCCGCGCGGCCATGGCGATCAGCCGCTCTATCCGCTGACCGTCGAGTTGATCGATGGAGCGGATCGGTGTGTTGATCAATGGCAGGGTCGCATCGGCCTGCGAACGGTCCGGCTCGATACCGAGCCGGATGCGATCGGCAGCCGGTTCATTCTGGAAGTGAATGGACGGGCCATCTACTGCCAGGGGGCCAACTGGATTCCGGACGATTGCTTTCTGGATCGTGCCTGCCGGCCGGAGCGATATCGCCAGCGTCTGGAACAGGCCTGCGCGATGAACATGAACATGATCCGGGTCTGGGGCGGGGGCATCTACGAGACCGAGGCGTTCTACGATATCTGCGATGAGCTTGGGCTGATGGTGTGGCAGGATTTCCTTTTCGCCTGCGCCGGCTATCCGGAAGAGGAGCCTTATGCCCAACTCGTGGCGATCGAAGCGCGGCAGAATGTGGCGCGGCTGAGCCGCCATGCATCGCTGATGATCTGGAACGGCTGCAACGAGAACGTCTGGGGCTACCACGTCTGGGGTTGGAAGCGGGACGGCAAGGTTGCCGGGCGGACGTGGGGACTGGGCTATTACTTTGATCTACTCGAGCGCATCCGTGGCGAACTGGACCCCAGCCGACCTTACTGGCCGGCCAGTCCGTGGTCGGGTGATCGGGATGTGGATGGGAGGATCGATCCCAACGCGGCCGAACACGGCAACAAGCATGTCTGGGAAGCCTGGTTCGGCGATCATTACACGGCCTATCGCCGGTTTCAGCCGCGCTTCTGCAGCGAGTTCGGTTTTCAGGCGCCGGGCAACATCGCGACGCTGAGCCGGGCCGTGTCCGCTCGGCCCTCCGAAGGATTGAACTGGCGGGATGAGGCGTGGTGGTCGTTCCGGCAGAAGTGCGGCGGTGGTGATGAGCGGAACCTGCGGCATCTCGAGCATGGATTCATTGATCCCGGTCCGGGTGATGCGCGGCATTATCTGCTTCAACTCAACCAGGCCCGGGCGCTGCGGACGGGCATCGAGTGGTTCCGTGCGTTGTGGCCGGTGTGTGGCGGCGCGGTGTTCTGGCAGCTCAACGATTGCTGGCCGGCGGTGAGTTGGGCGGTTCTGGATTATGGGGGTGCGTGGAAGCCGGCGGCGTATGCGGTGCGCCGGGCGATGGCGCCGAGGCTGCTTACAATCCATCCGGTCGATGATGAGTTGGTTGTTTTCGCAATCAATGACACCGATGAGCCGTGGGTGGGCAACATGGCCGTCAGCCGTTTGGATTTCATCGGCCGGCCGCTCTATGCCGGTCGGTCGATGGTCGATGTGCCGCCGCGCTCGGTCGGGCGGATCAGCCTGGGGCGGGGCGAGTTGGCCAGGCCGCAACAGCCCGAGCGCGAATTTCTGCTGGCCGATTGCGGGGGGCATCAGGCGTTGTGGTTCTTCCGTCCGGATCGCGAGCTGCGCGATGAGCCGGTCGAACTCGATGCGACGCTGAAGCGCGTTGGCGATCAATACGATCTGACCTTGACCTCGCGGGCGCTGGTTCGCGATTGTTGTCTGGCGGTGGATCGTCTGGACCCCGAGGCAACGATCAGTGAGCAGGTCGTGACCCTTCTGCCCGAAGAGCCCTACACTTTCTCAATTGCCAGTCGGCGTGAGTTGACGGCCGAACAGTTGACGCAGCGTCCGGTATTCTGGACCAGCAGCGCGCTGAGCGGTGAGGCTTCCCTCGCGGCCGGAACCTGAAGCGGAGTTGAATCAGCATGAACGCGACCAAATTCCTCTCGCAGATCGGCTTGAAGGAAAACCCGTTCAACGGTGAGGAAGCGCGCCATGACCCGGTCTTCGATCGACTCGATCCGCTGGACTCAGCGCATCCGGATTTCGCCAAGATCGTCGGTCACCTCGAACAGCCATCGACGGCGATCGTCTTCGGCGAGAAGGGAAGCGGAAAGACGGCGATTCGCCTGATGATCAGCCGGGAGGTGGCCAGGCATAACCAGCGGCATCCGGATCGGCGGTTGCTGCTGGTGGGTTATGACGATCTGAATCCGTTCCTGGATCGGTTGCGCGATCGATCCCTCTCCGGTGGTCGACGCGGACACGGCAATGAGGACGAGGCGATCGATCAGCTCTTGCGCGGCATGAAGCAGAGCGACCACCAGGATGCGATTCTTTCGCTTGCCGTGACGAGGGTGGTGGATGGGCTGCTTGGTGTGGGCGACCGTTCGGATGGATCGGCCGAGGGTGTGGAACTGAGCGGGGAACAGTTGCGCCTGGCCCGGAGCATGGCCCCGACCAACCGGATCGAGCTGGCGGTGATGGCGGCGGTTTACGACCAGCCCGAGCATGGTTCGGCCCTTGATCGCTGGCCGAGGGTGCTTCGTGCGCTACGCGTGGGCCGGATCGCCTGGGGGGCGGCCCAGGGATGGGCGGCGGGGCTCCTGGGCGTAGTCGCGGCGGGGCTGCTGGTCGCTCTCCAGTTCGAGGCGCGGTATCAGGTGGGGCTGACCCTCGGGGCGGTGGCGGCGCTGGTCGGCGCGGTGTGGATGGGGACGCTCTGGGGACTGAGGCGATGGCGAATCCACTCGATCGCGCGAAAGGTGGTTCGCTCCTGCCGGACGGTGGGTCGGAGCGAGGCGGATCTGCGATGCATGCTCGGGCGTCTGAGGCTGTCGGACCTTGACGGCCAGGTCTGGCCGACGCGACAGTCCGATGATGCACGATTTCAATTGATGCGCCGACTGCTGGACTGGCTCCGGCCGATGAGCTATCGCGGCGTACTTGTCCTGATCGATCGCGTGGATGAGCCGACGCTGGTCGCGGGCAAGGCGGGGCGGATGCGGCATGTCATCTGGCCGATTCTGGATAATAAGTTTTTGCAGCAGCAAGGGATAGGGTTCAAGCTTCTGCTTCCGATCGAGCTTCGCCATGAGGTTCGGCGGGAGGATCCGGATTTTTTCCAGCGAGCGCGGCTGGACAAGCAGCACCTGGTCGAGCGTCTGGATTGGAGCGGGGCCACGCTGTACGACCTATGCAATGCCCGGATGCGGGCGTGCGTTTCGGTGGACAAGGGGGAGGTGAGTCTGAAGAGTCTATTTTCTGATGATGTGTCGGCCGAGATACTGATCGGAGCGTTGGACCAGATGAAGCAACCCCGCGATGCGTTCAAGTTCCTCTATTCGGTCATTCAGGAGCATTGCCGCAATCTTCCCGACGAGTCCGGCGCTGTGCTGATTCCGAGAGCCACGCTGGACCTGGTCCTCCGGCAGCAGGCTCAGCGGGTGATCGAGTTTCGGCGTGGCGAGAGCCCGGGATGATTGAATTATGACGGAGTTGACGGAGTTGCAAAGTTTGGTAAGGTGTACGGATGTCGGACTTCCGGTGAAAAATTGGAGTCCGATAAAAGCGATGGCCGAGAAAGAGGATGATGGTGACTTGCACAAGTGAATGTCATCGCGGAAAATACCCGAGTAGTCAGCAGGCCGTCGGCCTGTTGAATTGAGCTGAACAGGCGGATGGTCCGTCTGAAATGGAGTGTAAGCCGGTTTGGTGTTTTTGCCGGAATTTGGTCCGGATGGACAGGATAGGCCATCGGACACTTGACTGGCATGATCGACTTTGCTCCAATATGCGAAGCTTGGCGATGGGGATACCGTTCCTCCGTCGCGCCAAGCGTGGGCAGTAAGGGTTCCTGAAAAAGAACGGCAAAGTTTGGTAAGGAGACATGCAATGTCGCGAACCATGAATTGGACGGGTGCAAGCCTTGCCGCCGGCGCAATCGCATTGACCGGTATGCTTGGCACGACCAACTCGGCGCAGGCCGAGGCTGTTGTGGGTTCGGGTATCTCGGTCAATCTGGCCACTACCTGGACCTCGGATTACTACT
>JAFIFY010000119.1 GCA_020831765.1 Phycisphaeraceae bacterium
GGATCGGTCGTCTCCGACAACCTGATCTTCAACAACGGCGTCGGCATCGTCGCCAACAGCGGCGGACTGACGATCCAGAACAATCGCATCCACTCCAACGACATCGGACTGCGCGGCGACACCTGGTTCGGCGGACTGGTCGAGAACAATCTTCTTTACGCCAACACCAACGTCGGCATCCGAATCGCCGCCAACGGCTCGGGCAACACCACGCCCAAGCAGTTCATCAACAATACCATCTACCAGCCGGTGGGCGATGCGATCCGGCTTGAATCCAACACCCGCACCGCGCGGTTCTACAACAATATCATCTGGGTCGAGACCGGCTTCGGGTTCAACGTCTTTGCCGACAGCACCGCGGGCTTTGACAGCGATTGGAACCTGTTCAATCTCGGCCTGGATCCCAACGCCCGAATCGGCCGCTTCGCCGGCGATGATGCCTTCGATTTCGGCGCGTGGCGGACCTTGACCGGCCACGATGCCAACAGCCTCTTCGGTGATCCCCTGTTCGTGGACATCAACGGGGCGGACAATCTCCTGGGCTATACCGCCGCGGGCATTCACGGCGGCGACGATGACAACTTCACCCTCCGTGCCGGATCGCCGGCCATCGATCGTGGCAACGCCTGGCTGGCACCGGACACCGATATCCTGGGCAACAGCCGTTTGGATGACCCTGGAACGCCCAATTCAGGCACGCCCGACTACCTGGAAACCCTGCTGGGCGAGAGCCTGTTCGATTCCGCCTCCGGCCAGGCGATGAACTGGCGAAGCAGCAATGCCTCGTGGACGCTGAACCTGCCGTTCGACTTCCCGTTCCACGACAGTATCCACAGCCAGGTCTTCGTGGGCAGCAACGGTCTTTTGCAGTTCGGCAACGCCACCGGACTGGCCGACATGAACAACACCACGGAGAAGCTCGGACAGCGGGCGCGGATCGCCCCGATGTGGGATGCGCTCCGCACCAACGGCGCGGGCAATGACATTTTCGTCGATACCTCGGTCGCCGGACAGGTCACCATCCGCTACAACGCCACCCACAACGTGACCGGCCAGAATGTGCAGTTCGCCGTGGTCCTCTTCGCCGACGGTCGCATCCGCTTCGATTACGGCCCGGGCAACACCGGCCTGTCGCCCACCATCGGCGTGTCGCGCGGCGATCAGCGCTTCGTCACACTCTCGATCTACAACGATGTAACCACGCTGACCCACGCCAACTCGGTCGAACTGGCCCTGACCCCGGGCATGACATTCACCGACATCGGCGCTTACGAGTTCATGGGCTCGAGCTTGGATACCCAGCCGCCGACGGTCATCAACGTGCTGCCCGAGGCCATCTGGGACCAGGGACTGCTTGGCACGAACATCAGCCAGATCGTCATCCAGTTCAGCGAAGAGATGAACCCCATCGATGCCAACGCCCCGTCCAGTTATCGCCTGACCTGGGCCGGACCCGACGGCATCCTCGACACCGGCGACGACCAGGTCCTGGCCGTACAGCCGCTGTATGTGATCGGGGATGATTTCGCGACCCTGACCATTCTCAGCGGCGACCTGCAGACCGGGCTGCATCGTCTGACGGTGCGCGGCAACAACCGGATGCACGACCTGGCGGGCAACAGTCTCGACGGCAACAACGACGGCCAGAGCGGCGGCGACTTCAACCGGACCTTCGAAGTTTCGGGACACGGTGCCATCGTCACGCCACTCACCCCATTGATCAGCCAGGAAGGCGGAGCCGATGCGCGCTTTGCCGTCTCGCTCTCGCGCCAGCCAGCGGCTGATGTACTCATGCCGGTCGTCAGCTCCCATCCCGATGTAGCCGGCCCGCTGGTCGATCAACTGCTTTTTACCCCCGACAACTGGGATGTGCCGCGGGAAGTCATCATTCGATCGATCGAAGATGACATCGCTCGCGGCACGGTCAATTACGTTATCCAGTTCGGCCCGACCCAGAGCCTTGATCCAATGTACGATCAGGCTCACGAGCGGGCGTTCAACCTTGTCCACCAGGACAACGACGCCGCCGGCTTCGCGCTGCTGGATGCCCAGAACCTGACGACGACCCGCTCCGGCGGCGCTGCGCAGTTCGCCATGCACCTGACCTCCCAGCCCCTGGCCGATGTCATCGTGCTGGTTGGTTCCTCCGATCCTGAACAAGGCACGGTCACCCCGGAAGAACTTCTCTTTACCACGGACAACTGGGACCAGGCGCAAACGCTGAGCATCCAGGGCATGCCTGGTGGCGAAGTGCCGGGTGATCAGTCGTACCTGATCATCATCGGGCCGGCGATCAGCGATGACCCGGTATACAGCGGCCTGACCGGACCGAGCGTTGCGGTTGTCAATCTCGATGACGTGGTGATCGAGTCCCGGATCATCGCCCGGCACATCTTCCTGAACAACAGCGTGCTGGATGGCTTCGACCCGGCCGCATCGAACGCCGATGACCCGGCGATCCTGCCGGACAAGCAAGTGCTCCCGCCGGGCCAGACGGCCGACGGCGCCAACCTGACCGGCTATGTGCAGGGCATCAACGGCATCATGATCGACCTGGCCGGGGCGCCGGAGCTCGCCGGCATCTCAGCGGCGGATTTCACCTTCTTCCAGGGAGCCGATGAGGACTTTGAGGCATGGATCGCCGCGCCGGCTCCGACGATCATCGATGTCCGGCCCGGTGAGGGCATCGACGGCAGCGATCGGATCACGCTGATCTGGACGGATGGCACGATCGTCGATACCTGGTTGCAGGTGACCGTGCTCAATACCGAGGTCACCCGTCTTCCTGAGCCGGATGTCTTCTACTTCGGCAATCTGCGAGGCGACACCGACGGCAACGGCGCTGTCAACAACGTTGACTTGCTGCGCATCACCATAAACATGCGCAAGGCCGAGGATGATCCGACCATCGATCCGGCGACCGACCTGACCGGCGATGGCCTGGTGACCATCGCGGATCGCGAAGTGGTTCGTGATCATTATCACAATGTCCTGCCGATGATCACCGCGCCGAATGTCGAATCGGCCCACGGCATGGCTCTCCCCATCGGCATTCCTGAGACCGAAAGCGGCCCGGACGAGTCGGCCGGCGGTTCTGACGATTCGTTCGAGGGCATCATGGTGTGGCCGAGAGGACCGGTTCTGGGTTCAGTTGGCGAGTTCATGCCAGGCGCTGGCATTGGTTCGGCCGGTGTTGATTATCCGGTCATGGGGCCAATGCCCGCAGGCAACGAGGAAGCCGGCGACCTGATGGAGTTTCATGAAGCCGTCGCGGAGCCGGTACTCCCGGCCGCGATGGTGGACGATGGCGACCGTGATCCCATGGCGGACAAGCGCGGCGGCAAGCCAAGCTCGATCGCCCCGGCCAGGGTGATGGGCCAGGTTCCGCCGATCGTTCGACCCGTGGTGGTTCCCGCGTTCAGCCTGCTCGGTACCCCGGCCCGCATTCCGGGGGTTCCGGGAGTTCCGGGGGTGGCGGGGGGTCCGGGGGTGGGTATGGACGATGAGAATGATGATTCTTTACAATGGCTCTCCGGCGAGGCGGCGGTGGGTCCGCTGAACCTGTGGGACGTTGAATGAAGTTATGTACCGGCCGGAGATGCGTGTACTCCGGCGTTGTTGCGATCAAGTGATGAGAAAGAGAGGGATATTGTGATTGGGAAGCGTGAACTAAGGCTTGTGATGTCGTGGGTCGCTTCGTTGGGGTTGCTTCTGGCGGCAAGCAGCGCCTCATCGGCGGCGGTGGTGGATGTATGGGTCACGGTCGATCAGGACACGATCGACATTGGCGAAACCGGCACGCTGACGGCCTGGGCACAGATCAAGCCCGACGAGGTCGAGCCGGACGGCGGCATCTTCGCGTGGAATGTCAACGTTCGCGCGGATGACCCGGCCATTGCGATCCTGCTGGCGGCCACGGTCGATCGCGCCGGCTGGGACAACGAGGACGGCTTCTCCAGCGATGGCGTCCCGATGCCCTGGGGCATCTCATCGATCTTTGATGGCTCACTGGATGACCCCGAAAAAGGCCTCAACGCCCCGGTGGTCCTGTTCACCGTACAGTATCAGGGCCTTGAACCGGGCGTGGTCACCTTCAGCCTGGAGCCGGGCGATGCGCCGGATGAAGATTTCCTCACCTGGACCTTCGGCACCGGCGGCGATTACAGCCAGGCCAACGCCATGGTCACCGTGATCCCCGAGCCCGGCTCGCTGTTGCTGCTCGGCCTGGGTGGATTGCTGCTGAGGCGACGGCGCGTAAGGGATTGATGACTCGGCCAAAGAGATCACGCCATCGCCCGCTATCGGCCGGTCACGTGTCGGCCAGTGGCAAGCGATGACCGAGACGAAGCATGGCGAGTTTGACGCAGGACGGTACGACCAAGGTCTGGTCCGCGACAGGCAGCGACTTTGTGGCCTACACCTACGACCGCATGGGCCGTCGCCTTACCCGCACGGATCAGCGCGGCGTGGAGCACACCTACACCTTCATCAACCCCGGCGCCTCCGACGATGGCCGCGCGGCCAATGCCGGCCAATTGGCATCGGACACGGTGACCTCCCTGCCCATAAGCGGGCAGGTGGATGATTATGTCCGGATGATCCACACCGAATATGATGACTTTGGCCGAGCCATCCGCGTCACCAGCTACTCGGGCACGGAGACGACCTCGACCGTCCGCAACGAGGTCGAGTTCGCCTACGACGATGCCGCCGATGGCCTGGGCATGCTCGAGACGATCCGGCAGGCGAATTCTGCGACTGTGTTGGCTGGACCGACCCGTGAAGTGGGGTATGATTACGACGTGAACACTTCGGGGTCGGAAATCACGGCCGCGCGTCTGAACAAGGTCATCTATCCCGATGGCCGCGAGGTGTTTTATCGCTACGGCGATGCGAGCGAAATCAACGACCGGCTCAGCCGCGTTCACGAGATCGCATCAGCGGCTTCCGGTGGCGATGTGTACGCCGCGTACGGCTACCTCGGCGCGGGCTCGATCGTGACCATGGAGCGGCCGGCGGTGTCAGGCGGCCTGAAGCTGGCCTACGACCCCACCGGCGACGGCAAGTTCAACGGCTTGGACCGTTTCGGCCGCGTGAAAGAGCAGAAGTGGACCAACACCGGGGCGACGACCACCCGCGACGGCTACGCCTACGCCCACGATGCCTCGGGCAACCGGCTGTATCGGGAGAATCTGGTGTCGGCCACGCGCAGTGAGTTGTATACGCATGACAGCCTGAGCCGTCTGACGACCGTTGAGCGTGGGACGCTCAATGGGACGAAGGATGGTCTCGCGGGTTCGGCGACCATGGAGAACACCTTTGTGCTTGATGCCCTGGGCAACTGGCGCGAGTATCTTGGGCACATCGATTCGGCGCATTTCGATCAGTCCAGGACCCACGATGAAGCCAACCAGATCGATGGGATCACGGTGAACGTCGGCTCCGCCTGGATCGAGCCTTCGAACGATGATGCGGGGAACACGATCGTCGCTCCGGATGGCTTGGACCCCACCGAGAAACGGCACCTGGTCTACGATGCCTGGAATCGTTTGGTGGAGGTTTGGGACGATGATGGCGGCGAACCGGACGAGCTGATCGTCACCTACCGGTATAACGGGCTGGGGCATCGGGTGGCCAAGCTGCTCGGTAGTGATCCGGAGAACCCCGATAAGCGGATCGACTACTACTACAACGCCGGCTGGCAGGTGGTCGAAGAGCGTGTGGATGGCGCTGTCCACGCCCAATACCTCTGGTGCCTGAGCTACATCGACACGCCAGTCCTGCGATGGCGGGATACCTCGGGCAATGAGGAGCTCGATGAAACCCTCTACTACACTGTCGATGCCAACAAGAACGTGACGGCCCTGATCGATGCGGCAACCGGGAACGTGGTCGAGCGGTACCTGTACGATCCGTATGGACGGGTGATGGTGCTGGACGATGGCTGGAATACGGTCGCCTGGTCGGCTTCGAGGAAGAACGAAATCCTCTTCGCGGGGTATCGGTACAACCCCGAGACCGGGTACTACCATGTCCGTCACAGAGAATACCACCCGATGCTGGGCCGTTGGATGCAACGCGATCCGCTGGGGTATGTGGATGGGGGGAGCTTGTATGAGTATGTTCGGAGTAATCCAACCCAATATATGGATTCGTATGGACTCAGTACCGAATTCAGTTCCGAAGATAATTATCGCCTGAATCCATTTTGGCGTCGAAAGGTCACCGATGAAGAGGCCGAAGTCGACGATCACTTCTCGGAGGCGCGAGCGATCTGCGAGAGCCAGGGACCTGGTTGGGAATTTGTGAAGGGACCCGAGAATACTGGTAGTACAAGAAGGCTGACAGGTTCAGACGACCGCCTCTGGGGATTGGGTGTCTTTCGCATTGACCATTCTTGGGAGCCACTTCCTCTTGCACTGCCTCGCCAATATCAATCACCCGATAAGCCGGAGCTCGAATGGCTCATCGCAGTCCAGTCCGTCGAGACGGATTCTGTAAACCGCGCCCTTAGCCGAAGTACTACCCTCGGCACATCTGAGACTGCCTCGCTCAAGGTCGAAGTCCCCGTTAAGTTACTCAAGATTGGCGCTGGCGGTGAGGTGACCACCAGCCGTAGTGAAACAAGGGGTATCGAGGAGTCCGTCGGTAAAAGCCGATCGGAATCCATCATGGGCCAGACAAAGGTCGTAGGATCGCACCCGGAGTTGCGACCAGGGTTCAATGTTCTTGCAATTCCTGTAGGGTGGCGATCAACGTTCATTGAAGATGGCATTGAAATAATAGAGCATCGCACGGCCGTTATCGGAAGTGACAATCGACTGAGGAATGGGCCGATGCTTATCCAGAGGACCAGAAAAACAACAACTCTCGCTACCGGATGGAGGGCAACGGACGTAGTGTTCTGCAGAAGACGTATGCGATCGGTGCCAGCGACCTGTCCGAACGAGGAGACTGACTAGTTGCCGAACCAAGCCTGCTTGAGAGGCTATAACGTGGATAATTGAAAGAGCAAAAATTATAAGATACATATGGTGTATTATGCAAGAGACTTCGAGAAACCCAACGTCCCCGCTCCGCGTCAAATCAAGGCGAAAACTTGCCGGGACCAATATAGCTGTGGCATGGATGAGCTCACTGCTTGTGATGTTGCTGTGCTCCCCGCTTAGTTGTGCGCCAAGAGATAGTCACCAGCCCGTCAACCGTGAAAATTCTCGCTCGCTCTCATCCAGTGACGAGTCTTCTGAAACCTCGCATGAAGGCCACAACTCAAATGCTTACCTTGAAGTCGTCTCAGTTTATGATGATGTATACCTCCAATCCGAGGGGTGGAGGATCGCTCTTGATATGCGTGAAGAGCAGAATTATCGTTTTGAGGCATCGCTTACCAATAGAGCTAGATCCATCAACAAACGTGGTTGGGTCACAGTCGTACCGATCGGAGAATGGAGGCAATTTGCTATTCGGATACCAGGGGGAGGATTCGGAAAGCGAGCCCCTATCGGCGGCGAATGGTGGTTGTATCTAGATGAAAATGTACCGCCTGGGGCGGACCTTGCTGGAGTTTGGCAATCAAAGCAACCCCCTGAGGTTCGAGAACTCGTCATTATTCGAAGAGATGAGCATTTTCCTGCGTTATCTGTTACGCCTCAAAGAGATTTTCCTGATCTTGGAATCACGATGGTTATGTTCTATCAGCGTGTTGCGTTGGAGTGGGAAGATGACCAAGGAAAAATGCGACTTGGCGAGACCGACCGATTTGCCATAGTCGTTATGACCAGACCAAAGCCCCCGATCCGAAGGATTCCTCGAGAGCAAGAAAAATGAAATGTGATCTGTGCGTAACTGTTCCATCATCCCCCTGATCTGAAGCCGTACCAGCCGCAGCGGGAGATGGGTTCAGGCCGGGGGTTGCCAGTGATCGGGCAGGAGTTGGGCGAGGTTTTGGGTCGAGGTTTCGGGCAGGCGGGTGAACAGGTCGTTGAGACATGCAGTCGGCTCGATCCGGTTTCGCTTGGCGCTGCTGATGAGGCTGAACATGGCCGCCGCCCCCGGAAGCCGGTGAACAGCCAGTTCTTCCTTCCGATCGCGTTGCCGCCGATCGCCTGGGCATGCTCGAGACGATCCGGCAGGCGAATTCAGGGACTGTGTTGGCTGGACCGACCCGTGAAGTGAGGTATGATTACGACGTGAACACTTCGGGGTCGGAAATCACGGCCGCGCGTCTGAACAAGGTCATCTATCCCGATGGCCGCGAGGTGTTTTATCGCTACGGCGATGCGAGCGAAATCAACGACCGGCTCAGCCGCGTTTATCAAATCGCATCAACAGCTTCCGGGGGCGATGTGTACGCCGCGTACGGCTATCTCGGCGCGGGCTCGATCGTGACCATGGAGCGGCCGGCGGTGACCAACGGCCTGAAGCTGGCCTACGACCCGGGTGGAAATGGCGAATTCCCCGGCTTGGACCGATTCGGCCGCGTGACCGAGCAGAAGTGGACCAACACCGCATCAACCCCGACCACCCGCGACGGCTACGCCTACGGCCACGATGCCTCCGGCAACCGGCTGTACCGCGAGAATCTGGTGTCGGCAGCCCACAGTGAGTTATACCAGCATGACGCCTGGGGCGGGTACGATGGCTTGAACC
>JAFIFY010000140.1 GCA_020831765.1 Phycisphaeraceae bacterium
GGTGACGATCGACATTGCCAATAAGCAGGTGCTCATCGAGGCCAACTCGGTTGCGTTGATCCGCCTCGAGGATCCCTCGGGCAACATCATCAGCTATAACCCCGCGGTTGCGTTCAGCACGGTGAACCCGGTGACGCCGACGCTGGTTGGCGAGTTCATGCTGGGCAACTTCATCACCGGCACGGCCGTGATCGGTTTTGATGAGTTCGTGAATCAGGAAGTGATCATCGGCTACCAGCTTCTGGGCCAGGACCGGATCGACAACACATACGTTCTGATCCCCGAGCCGGCCAGCCTGGCGCTGCTGGGCCTGGGTGGCTTGGCTCTGCTCCGCCGCCGCGCGGCGTAACGAAACGAAAAATGAACCCGTGCGGTGTTCGCACGACTCTCTCTCTTCCCTTTACCGTTAGGAGGTTCCCATGCGTTTGTTTAGTGCAGTTTCAGCAGTAGCGGCGGTCATGATGGCTTCATCCGCTGCGATGGCGGCACCGGCCGTCAACGAAATCGAAGTGACGCTCGATCTGGTCAACAATCAGGTTTTGATCGAAGCCAATCAGGTCGCGCTGATCCGTCTTGAAGATCCCTCGGGCAACATCATCAGCTATGACCCGGCGGTTGCGTTCAGCACGGTCAACCCGGTGACGCCGACTCTGGTTGGCGAGTTCATGCTGGGTAACTTCATCACCGGCACGGCGGTGATCGGCTTTGCCGAGTTCGCGAACCAGGAAGTGATCATTGGCTACCAGCTTCTGGGCCAGGACCGAATCGACACACCCTACACCCTGATCCCCGAGCCGGCCAGCCTGGCGCTGCTGAGCCTCGGCGGTCTGGTGCTGCTCCGCCGCAAGCGGGCCTGAGTGTGTGTTGGCCGGGGTGCGGTTTGAGGGCTTTCGTGTGTTCTGGTTGAGTTGTTGTTTCCGCCAGACCAGTAGCGCATGATGCCTTGCCTCGGTCCGGGGCGCAGTCAAGGGACTCCGATGGGGAATTGAACGAAAGACGGAAACCGCCGCTTGTGCCGCCAGAACCGCTCATTGAGCGATCTTGAGAGCGGACTGGTCGGTACGATCGATTCAAAATAAACCCGCCCGGCAGTTGCCGGGCGGGTTTTCTTATGGTTCGGTGTGACTACGATTCCGCGTGATTCTGAGCTTTCTGGATGGATGGTGACTCATGCCCACATGCAATATCGATAGCCGAGGCAGGCGTGTTCGATTGCTGGGCGGGCTTTTTTGTGGTGTTGTGGGGATCGGCGTTTTGGTGGCCGCGCTGTTGGGCACCGGGCGTGACGGGGGTGTCGGCACCTGGGCGTGGTGGGTTGGTGGAGGGTTTCTGGCCGGCGCGGCGTTTACCATCTACGAAGCCCGGGCCGGGTGGTGCGCGTTGCGGGCGATGGGGATTCGCACGCCGATTTGATTGGTGCCGGTCCTTGCGGCTTGGCCATCCCCGGCGGCTTTCCATAACCGTTGCCTTCTGTTCCTGCGGGATTCGCGGTCTTACACCGCTTCGATGAGTCTTGGCAAACAATGACCCTTGTGCTGGAGCACCGGGCATTTACTCGCTCAGCCACTTTTCGACCAGGTCTTTGGGCAGCTCTGGGCATGCGCCCGGCTGCGAGGCGACATAGCCGCCCATGCGGTTGGCCAGGCGGACGATGCGTTGGCCCGGCCATCGTCGGAGCAGGCCGATGAGCAGGCCGGCCGAGCATGCATCCCCAGCGCCGACGGCATCGGCATCCGACGCGGGCGGGAACGATTCGACTTCCGCCTCGTCGCACCGGCCCTTATCATCGAACAGTACCGTTCCCTCCGGGCCACGCGTCAGGGCCAGCATGCGGACTTCGAGCTTCCGGATCGCATCGCGGCAAAGGGCTTGTTCATCGTCGCCGGACAGGCCGATCAGGTCGGCGAGCGTGGCCAGTTCATCGCGATTGAGCTTGATGATGGTGGCGAGCTCAGCGCATCGCCGGATCAGCCGCGCATCGTAGAAGTCCTGCCGCAGGTTGATATCGAACAGGCGGATGGCGCGTCGGGCCATGGAGACGAAGCGGCCGATCGTGCCGCGGGATTCGCTCTGGCGCTGGCCGAGCGTGCCGAAGGCCACGGCATCGGCGCGGGTCGCGAGGTGTTCGAGGTCGGGGTCGAACTGAATCCAATCCCAGGCGGCGTTGGCGGCGATTTCGAATTGGTGGCCGCCGTCGGGCTCGGGGGTGATATAGACCACACCGGTGGCGCGGTCCGGATCGCGCTGGATGTAGGTGTCGGTCATGCCGCGCCGGGTCAGTTCGGCCACGAGCTGGTCGCCGCGCTGATCCTGGCCCACACGGCTGACCACCACGCCCTGAGCGCCGAGCTGATGGGCCTGCACGGCGACATTCAGCGGCGCGCCGCCGAGCACTTCACGATCAGGGAATACATCGAAGAGGGCCTCGCCCAGGCCGACGATGGTGGGACTGCTTGCCATGATGCCTCGGTTGCCGGATTCGGGGGCTGGTGTCGGTGAGCGATAAGAATAACGTCTACCGCACCGGCGGGCATTATGGGGCGGGAATCCGACGGCGGGCGGCCGGGAACGGAGGGCATGGACGAGGTGGGAGGCACGGTGACCCAGCCGCGCGCAACCGCGCTCCGGAGGTGAGCCTGGATGGCGTCCCTGGAGCGTCCGGCGTCGAGCGCGGCGATCACCCGCCGACGTTGACCAATCGCCGACTCATTGACCCTCGCGGGGGACCGGAACGCTCAGGCTTCCTTGCTGTAAGGCGGATTGGGGGTCGAGCGATGATGGATGCGGATGATCCGGGCCAGATAATCGCCGAGCATGGGCGCGATGCCGGTGATGGTTTCGACCAGGTCTTCCTCGAACGGCTCATCGTGATTGCGAAAGAGAATGATCACCGCCAGCGGTTCCTTCTCGTGGCGGCAGCAGGCGGCCAGCAGATTGCTGTTGGCCAGGAACTCACCGTCATCGCCCAGCAGATCGATGATGGCTTTCCGGCCCTGCAAATGCATGGGCCTGGCCGAGGTGGCGACGCGCGGGGCGATGCCATCGGCCAGATTCTGCAAGAGCAGTTCGGGCGATCCGGTGGACCAGTCGTAGTTGACATAGCCCCCCAGCGAGAACTCATCCAGCGTTGATGGAAGGAACACGGCGGCGTTGGTCGGGCCGGCTTTCTCCAGGAGGAACTCAAGCGTCTTTCGCAGCACGCGCTCGAGGTCCAGCTCGCCCCCGATGACCGCCGCGTACTCGGTGGTCTGCACGACGTGTTGAACCTGCTCGGCCAGTTCCTGATAGGCGTTGACCAGATCGCCGCACAGCGTATCGACCTGGCGGCTGACTTTTTTGCGCGACTCGGCGAGGTTTCGGCACATCTTGCGGAGCCGGCGGAAGCGGCGCTGGGCATGGGCGCGCTTGCGGGTAAGCTCGGTGGCCGCATCAACGCGAAGCTTCAACTGCGCCGGGTCCAGTGGCTTGGCGAGCACATCGCTTGCTCCGGCGCGGATATAGCTGACGATGTGGTCCATGTCCGACCCATCGCTGAGCAGGATCACGCGCGGGCGACCGGGCGCTGAAGCAAGACGGTCGAGCCACTGGGCGGCATCGTCTCCCTTGCCGGGGCTGAGCAGCACGACATCCACGCGATGATGATGAAGCAGTTGATCGGCTTCATGGGGATCATCGGCCTGAAGGAGACTGTTGGGATGATGCCCCAGCGTCCGGACGACCTGATCAACGGTCTCCTGGTCGTTGTCAATCAGGAGCACTCGGGTAAAGCTCTGATTGTCCTTCGCCGTGGTTCCGCTTTCCTCCACCGGCGCCAATTGATCTGTCTTTCGTGCTCGCGACACGGCTTTCTCCATCGGCCTCATGGCGAGTGACAAGAACGCCCTTGCCGGTACCAGCCTCGCCTCCCGGAGTTTGTTCGGCGATTCAGACCCGCAAGTCAAGTGAAATGAGCAGTGAAGCGGTGGTCCCGGTTCCTTCTGTGCTGCGAAGATCGATTCTTCCGCCGTGCGCGGCGGCGAGCTGCGCCGCGCGGGTCAATCCCATGCCCAGTTGACGGCCGGCGGGCTTGGATGAAAAGAACGGATCCTTGGCGTGGGCCAACACATGGGCATTCATGCCGCACCCATCGTCCTTGACATGAATCCACAGCTCCGGGCCGTCGGCCAGGTAGCGGACCGACAGGCAGATCGAACTCTTGGGCGACGCCTGGATCGCGTTGAGCAGAAGCTCATGGACGGCGATGCGAATCTGCTCGGGGTCGATCAGAACCGGACCGGGATCGGGCTCAAGGCGCAGATAGATTTCATACGGTCGATGAGCGCGAGTGTCATGGGCCTGCGCTTCGTTGATGGTGCGTTGCAGCAGGGGGCCCAATTCGGTCGGTCTTCGGTTTGCCCGGGGTGGGTCGGTAAAATGGCGCAGTGCGGTGATCAGATCGCTGAGGCGGTGGGATTGCTCGACGATGCTCGCCGCGGCCTTCTGCTCGGGGGTATCGGGTTTGAGTCCGCCCGCCAGGAGCTGAGCGCGTCCGGAGATGATGGTCAGCGGGTTGTTCATCTCGTGGGCCGCGCCGGCGGCCATCTCGCCCAGGCGCGCCATCGATTCGCGTTGCAGCAGCCGATCCTGGGTTTCGGCCAGGGCGCGGTTGGCTTCGGCGAGTTGTTCGCCCAGTCGGCGGGCACCGTCATGCTGACCGGCCGCGGCGATCGCCGAGCCCCAGGTCGCGGTCAGTGCCTGCAATTCGCGCCACGCCGGGAGATTGGTCCGATCATGCACCAACAGGCCCGAGACGCCCCAGCCGCAGATCAGCGGCAGAAGGCGAAGCTCGCGCATATCGGGACACTCGACCAGAAAGTCTTCCAGCCAGGGCAACATGCCCATCACGTTCATCGCCAGCGGTTGCGAAGCGTTGAGCGAACCCAGGTCCGCGGCGTGGGGCGGGGGATCGACCCATTGCTGGTGCACCGCCCGGCCGTCGCCATCGAAGCGCGCCACCAGCCAGGGCTGGCCGGTCGAGGACTGATAGAGCAGCGCGTAGTACCCGTCGCCAAGCAGGTTGCCGGCGCTCTGGGTCACATGGCCAAGCACATCCAGCACGCTTCGGCCGGGAAGCTGGGCTTGATGGAAGGTGGTGATGGCATCGAGCACCCGCGTTTGCGAGGCGGCGGTGCGGCTTCGCTGGTCCAGTGTATTGTTGAGGCGGCCGAGCATGCGGTTGGCGTGCTGAATGGACTGGAGAAACATCGAGGGCGATGGATCGCGATCCAGCCCCAGCAGCCGGCTGCGCGCTTCGACCTCCTCGATCATGCGCGGCACAATGCTGGTGATCCGTTCTTCATCGAGCTGAGTGTCCCGGCACCACTCGCCCAGCGTCCGGCGAAAGGCGAAGCTGCCCGAGTATCCGATGTGCTGCCGGCGGGCCAGAAGATCGGCGACGCTTACAAGTCCGATCATGCGGCGATGGGCCAGATCAGGCAACGTGTGGTATGGCGTGTTGTGCAGCCAGATGCAATCCTGCACCTGATGGGGCAGTTGCCACTGTTCGGCCAGGCGCTTGCCCGCGGTGTGATGATCGATGCCCAGGATGCGCCGCTCATACTCGGCCATGATTCCCTGATTGGCCTCGGCCAGTTGGACGGCCTTGGCGAACGCCTTGGGCAGAAGATAATCCAGGGCGATCTTGCCGATGTCGTGCAGGAGCCCGCAGACGAACGCCTCGCTGGGGGAAAGGTCGCTGGCCCGGGGATGCTGGCGGGCGATCAGTTCAGCGGCGACGCCCACGGCCAGGCAGTGCCGCCAGAAGCCGACGCGATCGAATCGCGCTTCATCCTGGCCAGTGTGGTTCTGCGCCGCGGCGCTGTTGCCGGTCTGCGCATCGGCATCGTGCATCCCGCCGAACATGCCGAAGACCTCGATGGAGAGCACCGCGTTACGGACCGCGTTGAAGCCCAACAGGACCACTGCTTTTTCCACCGTGAGCGTCGCGGTGCGCACGCCGCGATCGGCGTAACGGCATAACGAGAGAATCCTCGCAGAAAGTGCGGGATCCGCCGCGATCAACTCGGTGACTTCCCGGGCGCTGCTTTCATCGCTGCCGGTCAGCGCCAGCAGTCGCGCGGCGACGGCGGGAAGCGTGGGCAGCGAATCGATCTGGCGCAGGATCAGCTCGATGCGACGGGACTGGGCAAGCGACGCCTCCCGGCTGCCCGACGACCCATCGTCATGTGGAATGACCGTGGCAGCGCCGGGATCCGCTTCAGGCATCCACCATCTCCCCGATCCGTGACATCAGTTTTTCGATGTTGAACGGCTTCTTGACGAACTCATCGGCACCCGAGGCCAGCAGATCGTCGATCTCCGCCTGCTTGACCACGCCCGATACGATGATGATCTTCATCTTCGCATACTTGGGATTCTTGCGGATGGTCTTGCAGACCACGTTGCCGTTGATGTCCGGCAGCATGTAGTCCAGAATCATCAGGTCGGGCTGGAACTGTTCGGTCAACACGCCGGCGTCGTAACCGGTGGTGGCCGTTCGCACCTCGTATCGCCCATCGCGACGAAGCACATCGGTGAACAGCTCAACGATGTTCTCATCATCGTCCACGACCAGGATGCGTTTCATGCCGCCTTCAATAGTGTCGGTGGGGATTCCGTTCTCGCGCATGAACCTGAGCAGCTCATCACGGGGAATACGTCGAAACCGGCTGCCCGGCACGCGGAATCCCTTGAGCCGGCCGCTGTCGAAACATCGGATGATGGTCTGCTGCGAAACGCGGCAGACCTCGGCGGCCTCCCCGGTGGTGAACATCTGCTTCTCCCGCAAGTCCACGTCGGTGGATGCGGTGGTGTCGCCTTCCCTTTCCTGAGCATTCGAGTCCTGATCGATGGCCATCGCACAGCCTCCTGGGTCGGCGTCCTGGCCGGGGCTGGTGATGACCCGCTCAGTACACCGCGATCCGCCAAGGAACCGGGACAATTCCCAGTTTTCCTGGATCGCCTTGTTTTCCCATCTTTACATCGGCGGCCGTTGCGGATGACTTAACGCTCCTGGCCCGACATTCCGGTGTACGACTCAACGGGTAAGGAATATTCCGATTGTGTATTGCAGGCTCGTGCTTGTCTGGTCGGTGAGATGAAAAAAGGCCCGTGACCTCAGCGGGGAGGTAACGGGCCCGATCCATAGGAGTCGGTTGGTGCCGGGGGCGAGCCGTGCGGGGTCATGCTCCCAGCCGCTCTAATTCGATTCGTTGGCCTGCTTAGCGACTTCGCGTGATCGTGCGGCTGAATGCCCACCCATGGCCTGCTCGGCGATGGGTTTCGGAGGTTCGGGACCAGCCCTGCCGCTGTCCGGGCCGCTCCGGTTGTGCCGCCGGGTCGGGTCGCTGGCGTCGCTCCATGCCGCGCGGGTGTTCAGGCCGCTGTGGCCGTTCCGGACGCGCTTGGGGTCCGGGGCGTTCGGGTCGCTCCGGTCGCTGCATCCCTCGCGGGTGCTCGGGGCGCTGGGGCCGGTCGGGCCTGGCGTGTGGGCCGGGACGTTCAGGACGCGCGGGTCGTTCGGCCTTCTGGCGTTTCTCGGCTTCCTGCCGCATCCGCTGTTGGTGCTCCCGGGCATGCCGCTGCGCTTCCTGGCGGAGTTCCATGGCCTGTTGCCTCAGTTGCTGGGCCCGCTGGCGCATCTGCTGGCGATGGGCTTGGGTCTCGGGGTCGATGGCCGGGCGCTGTGGGGGGCTGAAGCGAGGCGGGCCTGCCCGTTCGGGAAGTGGTCGAGGCGGTTGGATCGCCCGTTCGGGGCCGGCCGGCACTTGGCGGCCGCGCTGCCACGCTCCCTCGGGCCGCTCCATCCCGGGTCGTCCGATGGGCCCACGGGCTTCAGGCCGCTCAATCTGGCCACGCCGTTGCATGCGTCGTTCCATGATCGCGGCTTGCAGTGCTTCAATTTCCTCTTCGCTCATCCGCTCGACATGTCCGCGGGCACGCTCGCGAAGGCGCTGGCGTTGCTCGATCGTCCGATCACGTTCATCCAACTGATCCAGCCGCTGCCGCAGAGATTGCCTTGCTTCGGGGGTCAAGGCTTCGATCCGATCGACAATCGGGGCGCGGGGAGGCGGTGCGGCGCGGTCCTGCGCTTGAACGGCGACGCCCGGGGCCAGAAGGAGGGATAACACACTCAATCCGGTAAACCATCGCAACTTCTTCATGGCGAAACTCCTACAATATGGGGAGACGAACAACGTCTCGCGAATCTGAAAATCTGCTCCGAATCGGCCACACACCGGTTCAGCATCACCTCCCTGGCCGGAGGTGATGTTTTTTAATCCGTCGGACCCTCGTCATGGTCCGGCTCGACCGGCTTGCCTTCCGGCCGGCGATCTCGCCGATCCACATCGGGCCGAGGTCGGTCAGGTCGGCCGCGCGGTCCCTCGATCCTGTGCCCCGGCCAGCGTTCGTCCTTTTCAAGCTGCCGGAACAGTTCGCTCTTGCGTTCGCCTTCAGCGTGTCGACGCATTTCAGCGAAGCGCTGCCGAGCCTCACGCCGCTGCTCATCGGTCATGTCCTGCCAGCGCGGGGGCGGAGGCTGCATGAAGCCTGGGGTTGCGTCGGGTCTGTGTCTGAATCGCTCATCACGAGGTGCCGGGCGCTCCCCATCGCCGCGCATCTCCCGGCCGGGCGGTCGTGTTTCGGTTCCGCGCCGGTCATCACGGCCGAAGCGTGGCCTTGGGTCGCCCTCGCTTGCGCCTCGGTGAGTTCGCTGATGCTGGTCCATGCGGAAAGCGCCCTGGCGCATGCGCTCCATGACGCGTTCACGCTGATCGGGTTCGAGGGATTCGACGAACGCGCGGAAACGATCGGCTCGAAGTATGCGATGCTCCCGCATCAACTCACCCATCTGGGTTTCCAACTCCGACATCACCGAGCGATCGGGTTTGGGCTCGCTCATCTGTTCCCACCACTGGATTCTGACTTCATCAAGCGCCTGCTGGATCTCCTGACCGCGAAGCGTGCTCTCGTGCCAGTTGCTGGCCAGAACAACACGCTGATCCTCGTTGAGCCCCAGTTCCGCCGCGACCTGGCGCGAAACGCGATCGTAATCGTCAGGATGCTGGCTGAAGATGCCGCCGTTGCCGGGGCTTGGGCTCCAGCGGGATTCATCAAACCGCTCTTGGCCAAGCAGCCTTGCCCCGACAAAGCCGCCGACGAACGCGACATTCACCGCAAGGGAAACCGCCAGCGCGATCCTGGTGCCGGTCCATGTCCTCATCGCTCACCCCCATTGATGGACGGATTCAAGGAAATCAACAGGAACGGATCGTGGTCCGACGAACCCCCGTGATTGAAGAATCCATCGGAAAGCACCGTCGAGGTCGGATCACCCACCGCCATATCCGGCGCGATGCGGACAGTGCCTGCTTCGAAGCCGATCCACGCCGCCAGGGCAACCGCGGCCGCGGCGGCCAAGGTGCCACCGATTCGGGCCAGAACGGGCCTGGTCCCGGTCGATCGCCCGCCAATCCGTACGGTCGCTTGTTCGCCAACCAGAGCCATGGCTCGTTCGCGGGCACCCGCGGGAATGTCCCGTTCCAATTCAGCGCGGGGCGCATTCAGCAACTGGGCCACCAGATCGCGCGTCTCGGCGTCGGTCTGGGCGGTCCGGCCTTCCGATGAGTCGCTATCGAGCCGCGCGGCAAGGTCCATCAGGGCCGCCGGGTCATCCAGCCATTGGGCGTCGGGCCGAACTGTCGATTTCGGCCGACCGTCCGGGGCTGGCTGATGGCCGTTGGTGTTGGAAGGGTGGTTGCGGTTCATTGCGGCTCCAAGGGGTAATACACGTCCCGGAAACCAAACATCCCCGCCCATCACGAAAAAACTTCAATCGTTGGATCGAGCCCGAAAAAAACCGCGAAGCTTTTCCAGGGCCTTGTGGTGAAGACTGCGCACACTCTGCCGCGCCACCCCCAGGGTCGCCGCCGCTTCCTCGACGGTAAATGACCTGCGATAAAGGAGTTCCATCACCCGGGCCTGGCTGGGCGAAAGCAGATCGCGCGGAATCGCATCCAGAATCGACTCCGATTCCGTATCCCCCGGGCCCGGCTCAGGGTCCACCTCAGAATCCTGGCGGTCCAGCATCGCCTTGGTCAGGGGCAGGGGAGAGGGGCGGCGAAGCTCGTTTAGTGCAACACTGCGGGCGACTAGAGCCATCCAGGTGGTCAGGCGCGCCCGGCTGGGGTCGAACTGCCTCAACAGGCGGAAATCGTCCTTGATCAAGCGGACGAATACCTCCTGAACCGTGTCCGCGACGCGATTCTCGTCCCGCCCGGACGGCCCGAGCGTTTTCCTGACCATGGCCGAGACCACGGGCAGGACCTCATCGATCAGCCGCTTCCAGGCTTCCGAATCGCCACGAACACAGGCTGAGAGATCGGAGCTATTCATGAGTCAGAGGGTTACGGGGGATGTATCCCGGCCATGAAAGACGAGGCGGCGCTGCGGTTTCAGGGCACCGGGTGACGGGAAAACGCTTCCGGACACCCTTGCCTTGCGGTGGCGGTTCAAGTCATGGCGCATGGGTCTTACCTATTTTGACACCCCGCAGTCGTTTTGGGCCGGAGAAGGCTGTCGCAAAGGAGTTTGTGCTGAGGAAACGAATTGACTTCGCGAAAAGGTGAGGTAGGGTTGGGCATCTGACGGAAGAGGCTTTCGACCATTCGGTGAGAGTTCGGCTTGAATAAGGAGATGAGAGTGTCTGTTGAAAATCCTACGGGGTTGCGGGGTACTTCGATGGCCTTGGCCTTCGGTACCGCACTGTGTGTGGGCGTCGCCGGTTCCCATGCGGCCATCGTGCCGGTGATGTACTTCGGGGGCGATATGGCTTCGAGCAACCTGGGACTTCCAGTCGCACCCACGATGACGGGACAGGAACTGGGTGGAGGCAATGGTGACGATACCGTCCGTGGGATCGATCTGGGCCTGACCAGCACACTCTTCAGCCCGCCGGCCTATTCAGGCCCGGGCATCTATGGCGGCCTGGTTGCCCACCGCTTCAATGCAGGAACGACCGCGCCGGGGTTTGATACGCGGCAGCTTGCGAATGACGATGATCAGGATTATCTGGAATTTCGTCATCAGGGCGCTAATCGCGTGGTGCATTCGCTCCTGTTCGGCAAGGATGATTTCATCGGTGGCGGCGATGCGCTTCCGGTTGAGTTGACCAATGACAGCACGTTCCGACTGAGGATGACCAGAACTGAGAATCTGCACGAGGTTCGCTTCGTCGTTGGGCAGGGCGGGAATCTGTACATTTCGCAACTTTCCTCAACGTCCGGAGTGTTTTCCAACACGGTCGGCGAAGGATTGGAACTGACGTTCGCGGACCTGAACGATGTGGGTAATGGTGGCGGCTGGGCGCTTTACACGCCGAGCTACCCCATCCTGCAGTTTGATGCTTCGGCCGCGACCTTCAACGCGATGACGTTTGATGATGTCGAATGGGTCGGCTTTTACCTTTTCAGCGAGTCGCTCGAGTCGCAGCCCCGGCGATGGTGGCATACGCGTGAATTCGAAGTCAACGCCTTCGTGATTCCCGAGCCGGCTTCGCTGGCGCTTCTGGGTCTTG
Source organism: Phycisphaeraceae bacterium (assembly GCA_020831765.1). Classification (GTDB taxonomy): domain Bacteria; phylum Planctomycetota; class Phycisphaerae; order Phycisphaerales; family Phycisphaeraceae; genus JAFIFY01. The sequence continues at coordinate 11,615 of JAFIFY010000140.1, forward strand.
GTGGGCTGGTCCTGCTGGGTCGCCGCCGGGCCTGACCACAAGTAAGAGGAATGGAAGGACAAGGATAGCAAGGACCGCATCAATGATGCGGGCCTTGTTCATTCGCCGGATGCAGGCGTCGGCATTTGGAGTGGACGGCGCCCAGCGCTCCCTCTTCCCTGCTTCCTGGGGACGTGGCCGCTAAGATGAGGGTATGAAGTTGCTGATTAACGGCAAGGAATCCGAGTTCGCCGATGTCCGGACGGTCGCCGATCTTCTCAAGGCGCTGGAGCTGGAGAAGGGGGCTGTGGCGGTGGAACTGAACCGCGAAGTGGTGCCAAGGGCGGATCACCTGAGGACGACGCTCCACGAGGGTGATCAACTGGAAGTGGTTACACTGGTCGGCGGCGGCTGAATCAAGCGTCTGGACACCGCCCGAGCCGCCCGGCTCGTCCCCAATTCCCCATTCCTCCCTCAAGCACGCCCCTGACCATGACCAGCCCGCAGACCCAGCCCGCCTCGAATCCGACCCACGACACGACCCTCCGCGTCGGCGGCCGCAAGCTCGGCTCACGCCTGATCGTGGGAACGGGCAAGTACGCTGATTTCACCCAGATGGAACAGGCCCTGGATGCCAGCGGCGCTGATGCGATCACCGTGGCCGTCCGCCGCGAGCGACTTTACAACGAGAAGGGCGAATCGCTGCTGGATCACATCGACCTGGCCCGCTACACCATCCTGCCCAACACCGCCGGCTGCTTCACGGCCGAGGATGCGGTGCGCGTCGCCCGGCTGGGGCGCGAGTTGCTCGACCAATTGGGTAACCCCGGCAAAGACTGGGTCAAGCTCGAAGTCCTGGCCGACAAGAAAACCCTGCTGCCGGATCCGCTGGGAACGCTGGAGGCCTGTCGCACACTGGTCAAGGACGGCTTTGAGGTGCTCTGCTACACATCCGACGATCCGGTGATGGCGCTGCGGCTGCGTGATGCCGGCGCTGCGTCGGTCATGCCCGCCGGGTCGCCCATCGGCTCGGGGCAGGGCGTGCTCAATCCCAACGCCATCCGCATCATCCTCGAGATGCTCAAGGACCCGGCCAACGGCGGGACGCCGGATTACCCCGTGATCGTCGATGCCGGCGTCGGCACGGCCAGTGATGTCTCGATCGCCATGGAACTGGGCTCGGATGGTGTGCTGCTCAACACCGGCATCGCCCACGCCAGGGACCCGGTGACCATGGCCCACGCGATGCGGCATGCCCTCGAGGCCGGCCGTCTGGCTTACCTGGCCGGTCGGATCCCGAAGAAGCTTTACGCCACGGCCAGTTCGCCCTGGGACGGCGTGATCAGCTACATACCCGGCGAGTGACGATCCCGCCCGGCCAAGCGGCGCCGTCGCCCCCGTCGCGCGGTGTGGCCCGGGGGCCGGCCGTCGTCGGGCAGGGCCGAGCCGGGGGATTCACTACAATCCAGTCCATGAGCGAGTTTCGATCAGCGCTGTCGGTCGATCCGGGCCGAGGTTCGACCGATCCGGGTCCGCCCGACCGGTTGCCGCCCCCGCGCCGCCGCGCTGTGGACCTGGATTCGATGGTCGAGGGCATCGAACGGTGCGACCGGGCCATTCTGGGCCGGGCGATCACGCTGGTCGAATCGACCAACGCCCGCCACGCATCGCAGGCGCGCCGGCTCCTGGCCCGGCTGATGTCGCGGACGGGCAAGGGCATCCGCCTGGGCATCACCGGCGTGCCGGGCGTGGGCAAAAGCACATTCATCGAGGCCCTGGGCACCAAGCTGACCGGCCAGGGACACCGCGTGGCGGTGCTTGCGGTTGATCCTTCCAGCGGCGTGACCGGCGGGTCGATTCTTGGCGACAAGACGCGCATGGCGCGGCTGGCGGCGGATCCGGCGGCGTTCATCCGGCCCTCGCCCTCGGCGGGCAATCTTGGGGGCGTGGCCCGCAAGACGCGGGAGACCATGCTGCTGTGCGAGGCGGCGGGTTTCGATGTGATCCTGGTCGAGACCGTCGGAGTGGGCCAGTCGGAGACCATGGTCGCTGAGATGACCGATTTCTTCCTGGCGCTGATGCTGCCCAATGCCGGGGACGGCTTGCAGGGCATCAAGCGTGGATTGCTTGAACTGGTGGACATGATGGCCGTCAACAAGGCCGACGGCGATAACCGCACCGCGGCCAG
>JAFIFY010000125.1 GCA_020831765.1 Phycisphaeraceae bacterium
CGGGTCATTCATGCCGACCTGACCACAACGGAAGCCAGCCTCAAGGGAGCGGATCGGGACGTCGCAAGTGCGCGGGATGTTCGAATCCAGCTTTCCCACAACGGGCCCGGAACCATTCATGCGCGTGAGCTTCAGTTCGCCGATTCGATGTGGCCCGATATCGAGGTCACAACGCATCGCACCGATGATGGCTGGAAGCTATGGGGACAATGGGAGCTTGAACCGGGGATCGCCATCGCCTTGACCGGACGACTGGACGATCGCTGCCGCCATGGAGCGCCTCGCGGGTTTGTGCGCGCCGAGTTGCCGGAGACACGGTTGAATCGAAGTATCGGTGACACGTCCGCTCAAGAGACCACGGGCGCAACGACCGTTGGGCGATTTGCTCAGCTTGAGGGCTGGGATTTCTTCGGGGCCGTCGGCGCATGGGCGCAGGTGGACTTTGGGCCACAGGGAACCACCCATCGCGGCGAAGTTAATTTCGAGCGTCTGCATGGGGAGTTGTCATCGCAACAACCTGATGAAGGTCACCGAGCGCGATTCTTTGGGCTATCGGGAAAGATGACATTATCAAGCCTCTTCCCCCTTCAGACCCAGGGCACCCAGCGCCTTGCCCTTAGAGCCCTGATGCTCGAGCTACCGGGCTTTCCCCGCATGGAGCAATTCGCGGACCTTGAGGCCCATTACCGTCTGGGTGGTGAAGACGGGGTCTTCATTGAGCAGGCACACGCATCCTGGGTGGAATACCGGTGGCGTGGACGTGGTCGGTACGGACGGTCGGACCCGATCATCGATCGACTGTATCGCGAGGGAAACCGCATTTCTGCTTATGCACTCCAAATCGAGCCGAATGCTTCGGGCTTCGACACAACACTCCATCTTCAGAACTTCAATCTCTTCGCCCTGCTCGAAGGCATCACCGACGGAAAGGTCCGCGGAGGCGGACGCCTTACTGGACGCATTACCCTTGGTTTCGAAGGGGGGAACTGGCGCTGGCCCCAGGCCATGCTGGTCGCCGAGCCACAAGACCGGCTGACACCCGAGCCGGTAACTTCCGGTGAAGATGCCCACCAGCTTCGATACCAGGGCAGCTATCGTGTCAGCGACCCTCAACTCAAGTTCATCATCCTTGATTCGGCCCGCTCGGCCATCAGAACTCATCCCAATCGAAGTATCATCATGGGCATCCTCGACAACGCGCTGGACCAATTCAATTACACCAGCCTGGAGGTACGATCGTTCGGCAGCGGTGACTCAGGCCGTCTGATCTTTACCGGGTATGGTCGAACCCGGGATGATGACATCGGAATGCAGGATCACCGAATTGATCTTCGACTGAGTGCCGACGTGGTGCGCAGGATTTTGCGGCTTGGGGATACCGACTAATCGCCGTGCAGCTTGCGCAGGCGGCCGGAAAGCCGCAGGATCAACTGATTGCGTTCGAATTCATCAAGCCAGTCGGCCAGGGTCGCGGCCAGTTCATCGTCCGCGACCGCAGCGCCCGGGAGCGGGCAGGATGGACCAAGCTGGCGCTTGGCGACCGCGCGATAGCGATTAAGCGTCTTATCCCCATACCAGCCAAGCGGTTCGTAATCCTCAGCGCAGAACACCACCACGGGCACGCGCTTGCCCGCATTGATCATCACACGATCCTGGAGGTCCATGTGTTCATCGCGATCCACCCAGCGCAGATCGATCCGCCCGCCGGAGGCATCGGCGATGGCCTGGATGAGCGGCCCCTGCTGCGCGCAGTCACCACACCAGATGCCTGAAACACAGATCACCTTCATGACACGGCTGAAGCTTCCGATCAGCTTTCGTTGAGCTTCGGTCAGGCTGATCTGCCGGCCGATCTTGCTCCAATTCTCGATCTGCTGCTCGGTTCCCGTCTTGAGGTAATCGGCGTAAGTCAATCCGGCTTCGTGTTTTTCTTTGAGGTACTGGGCTGTGAACATCGATGGCGTCTCCTGCTTGCGGGGCTCGGGGCGAGGCGGCGATTCGAGGCGGTCCACTCACGCGGCCGGACACATTTCCATACGTTTGCGGCTTTCCCGGCGGCAGAACTGAGCCTGCTCATGCTCACCGACCGAGGTGAGGATTTCCGCCGCCATATCCAGTGTCCGGGCCGCTTCGCTCAGCCGAACCACCAAGGGCAGCCCATTATAGACATTCTCCATGTCCTTCAAAAATCCGGCCAATCGTTGCATCGCATCATCGGGCCGGCTCAGCCGCGCAAGCAGTTCGGCCTCGCGTCGGACCAGCGAGGCGTGTACGGACGCCATGGCCGCATCGCCCGGCTCAATTCGCAGCACACGTTCCGCGGCATCCTCGGCCAGCCGCAGATTCGCGACCGCCCCTGTCGGATCACCGGCCTGTTCATCCAGATCGGCCAGCCCGGTTTGCAGTTCGCAGCTCAGCCGATTGGGCCGATCGGCGTTGGGTTGGAACAGGTGCCAGGAGCGCAGGGCATCACAGGCTCTGCCCAGCCAACACCGCGCTTCTGAAAGTCTGCCGGCCTCACGATGCGCCCCGGCGAGGCAGCCGAGCGTCCGCACGTGATCCTCAAGCCACCCCATGTGCCCGCGATCGATCCCGATCAATCGGGCCGAATACGCCGCGGCTTTGCCCAGGGCAAGACACGCCGCCTCCGCATCGCCCATAATCAGATGAGTCCGGCCAATCAGGTGCAGCGCTGCCATTCGATCACGCTGCTGATCGGTGTGCGCGGGTGAGTCAGATGCTTGAGGCATCATTTGATAAGCCCGCTCGAGCAGTTCCAGGGCCTCGGCGGGTTGCCGGCTCTGGAGAATCACACCCAGCCGCTGCGTCACGGCCGCAAGATCGCGATGGAACGACCTATGGCCGGAGATGGTCTGATCCAACTCCTCCAAAAGCTCGAGGGCGCGGCGGTATTCACCCTCAGCCCCCGAAGGTTGATTCTGTAAGCGGAGCGCATCCCCGATCTTGGCGCGAATGATCGCCACCATCCACCGAGGCCTCGGGTTCCCCGGTCGGCGCCGGGCATAAGCCTGGGCCTGCATCAGCGACTGTCGATAGGCCGCAAGCGCAGCGGCCGCGTCCCCGTGCGTCAGGAGCGCATCGCCATAGCGATAAAGGCTTCGCGCCCAGGCGCCTGCGTGTTCATCGGCCCGCTCCGCGCCGCTCCCTTCATGAAGCGCAAGCCCACACCGGAACTCGGCAAGCGCCGCATCGGCCATCCCCCGCCGACTCAGGACTTCTCCAGCGGCCACCCGCGCCTGACTGACCAGCGCCGGCCAGACCGAGTCGGTCGGCCTCAATCGACAGAGCTGCTCGGCCCGCGCGATGCCACGTTGGGCCTCCTCGCCGGACTCGGCCAGCGAACCAGCGGTCAACAGGAGTTGGCTGCGAAGGATGCGAAGTTCCAATTCGCGCTCATACCCCTCCAGTCGCCATGGAGCCAGGCGGCGGACTTGATCAAGAAAACGCCAGGCACGATCGATCGCGGCATCAGCGTCGGCATACTGCTGGAACTCGCGTCGCCGCTCGGCCAGCTTCTTCCAGCTTCGCGTGAGGATGAGAAGCACTTCCACGTTCGGAACCCGAACCGATGCTTCGAGCCGGGACACCGCCGGCTCCAGTATCCGATCACACCAGTCCGGCTCGAACGTCAGATTCGTATCACCAAGCAGCACGACGAAGAGTCGTCGAACCCAACCCATCGCACCATCATCAGGCGAAACGCGTTCCAGCCAACGCATCAGGGCATCCCGCCAAGGCTCAAGATCAGCGCCCAGCCATCCCGGTGAAGCGGCCCATCGCAAGCGCAGGGCGGAGAGAGAGTCGTCCCGGATCGACTCGGAGATCGCGATGTCGGACGGGGAAAGCCGCAATACATCCACGATGCCAGGTGCTAGGTCCAGCACATGACCCAACCATTCGATCATCGTTTGACCAACACGGCCAAAGTCCGACTCAGCGTGGCGCGACCTCAACAGGCCGATGATCCCCGGTCGTTGACGCTCCAGTTCTTCCCGCCAGAGTTGCTGGGCCGCTGAATGTTGTCCCATCCCGCACCAAACGGTACCCAGCCGATCGACCATCGCCAGGTGCAACGATTCAACGGCATCGTCTGTCCGGTTCTCCTTCTCGGCCATCGACTTCAGCGCCCAGATCATTCTCTCCAACACAGGCCCGGCCACCTCGGCTCGAACCACCAGCGGACAGCGTTCAAGACCCGCCAGAAGATCACGACCCAGTCGCAGAATCGCCTGAAGATTCGATGCGCGGCGAATCAACCCCATTGCGGCATCCAGCCCCCCCTTATGCCCGCGATACTGATCCCGAATCAGAACCGTGATCCATGCCTCGGACCGCTCAACGGCCAACACACTGGTCTCGATCCGGTCCAGAAGCGAATCAAGCGTGGACTGCCCGGCCTTCATTACCGGTGCCGTCGCCCCGTTCGAATCCTCACCAAGCCGTGCATCCGAATGTGGAAGCTCAGCCAGACGCAGCCGCCGGCAGTCGGGCCGATCGAACAAGCGGTTGATCCGCCGTCCGAATCGGGAGGTACCCAGGAAAACCACACCATCAGGCAGAATCGGCGGGAGCCAATCCCAGAGTTCAGTCAACGGTGTAGCCTGAAGCTGATGGAGATTGGGCGCGATCAGATAGACCGGCCCAGCCGCCGCGACACGGTTCAACCGGGACCAGAAGCGCTCCAGATCATGAACCGTTGAGTTGAAGTCGGCAACGCCATCGTCATTGGCACCATGCCGCCCCAGACAACGCATCCAGCAATGGATCAGGTCCGGCAGGTCCTGGGCCTCGTTGAGAGAGGGCTCATAACACACCAACCCGACCCGAGCTTCACGCAGCTCGCTGATCAACCGCGTCAGCACCCGGTTGGCGTTATCGGTGCTACTCTCAACCAGCACGACGCCCCCGGTTATCGGAAGCTCAATCGAATCGATAGCTCCGGCCCGTTCGGCCGTCGGCCCTGTGGGCCATGGCTTCGTCGCGGCTAAATCGGCGGGCTCAGCGGCGGCATCCGATAGCGCTCGATGCCAACGGCTCAAGGGCTTGAGCCAGGCCGTGAGGATGGGCGGCGATTCCGCCGACCGCCGATTCATGTTCCCCTGACAAGACATACCCTCTGCATCGGCACAATCCCCTCCATCACCCCGCGTACCCACCAATAACGGGTGTTGCCGACCGCAATCGCCACCGGGCTTTCCCAACGCCGGCCCGCCCCACTTCACAGGCCATCATGCGGCCTTGCCATTTCCCGACCCATCCCGGGCGTCCGTGCCCGTTGGGCGGGAATGGCTTCCGGCCGCCTCAAGACCGTCGCGACCCGACTCGCATCCGTGCTTCAGTCGCGTGGCCTGTGCCGCTTTCCGTGCCAGCTCAAGGATTCGAGCGCCCATCCGGTCCGCACCGTCACGACGAATGCACGACAGCAGCAACCCACCAAGGTCGTTGGTCGCGGGCAGGTCATCCTCCCGCATCGCGGTATTCTGAGCACTCGTCGAGTTGGTTGTCTTGATCATCGCGGCAGGTCTCCGGGGGTCCGGGGGTCGTGTCCGGGGGGCGGGGGTGGACACACACGACACGCGATCCGTCGCGGTCACCCCGAGGTATGCAAAGCACCTGCCACGCCCATTCCGGCGAGATCATCACTCCATCCACTGGCGCAAAACCCGATTGACAAAGCCTTTGAAATCAGGCTCGAACCGCCCGTCGCGCTGCTTTGCCGGTATGGGGCAACTTCCGGACGGGCGCAATCCATGCCCGTTGCCGCGCATCATCGGCGCGGCCGGCGGAAGACCGGCTTTGGATAAACCTTCAAACCGGTCAAGCCCGAAGTGGCCGAGTGTCGATAAATCCCGCAGGCGGCGGTAAAGCCCACGCCCCGGGCATGCGTGACCGAGGGATTACGGCACGCATGGGGCCTCGCACCACCGCCATCTTGCGCTGGATCAGGAACGCCAGCCGCCCGGAGTCAATCGCCATGTCGATCCGATCCGATCGCCGTCAGGCCGACCGCATGCAACTGCCGGCTCCATACACCGCCGTTGAGGTGCGGCCCGTGGAAGCCGATGCGGCGGAGTTTGAAGGACATCTGTATGATCTGAGCCAGACCGGCCTTCGGCTCGAGATCGATGAAGACCTGCCGATCGGCACCATGGTCCGCCTCCGCATGGTTCTTCCCGGCCGACAACCCGTGTCCGTTCGGGCGCGCGGCGAAGTGGTTCGATGCCACGATGATGAACTGTCCGGCCCCATCCGGCTGGGCATCCATTTCGAGCGGTTCGAGACCCATACGGATCGACGCCGTCTGATGAGCTACCTTCGCCAGAACGGCTGCCGGATCAATCAGGCAGCTTGAACACCCGCCGCGCATTCTCATCAACGCCGGCAATGAACGCATCCAACTCCATCTTCCTGCGCTCGGCAAGGAATCCGGCGACATCGGCGACGAAACCAGGCTGATTGGGCCGCACTTTGCGGTTCGGTTCCGGTGTGAGATAAGGCGAGTCGGTTTCAATCAGCAGACGATCCATCGGAATCCGGTCCGCGGCCCGGGCGAGCATCCGCGCCGAGTGAAACGTCACAATGCCGGTCAACCCGACATACGCACCATAGTCAAGAATCGCATCCAACTCCCGTTCTTCGCCGGTGAAACAGTGAAAGATGATGCGCGACGGTTCGATGGGCCGCCGGCCAAGACGTTCGAGCAGAAGTTCCGTCGTTTCCCGGTTATGAATCACAACGGGCAGATCGGGATGGCGTACAGCAAGATCAAGCTGCATGTCCAGGACCGGCAATTGCGATTCAAGGGTGGGCGTCTTGTAATGTGTGTCCAGACCCATTTCGCCGATGGCCACGATGCGCGGGTGCTCCAGAAGCGATTCGAGTTCTTCATGCGCCGCGGCAAGGTCTTCGATCCGTTCGCTATGGTGGGGATGGATACCGGCCGTCGCGTACACATGGGGATGGATCGAGGCGATCCGAAGCGCCTCGGCCGAATCCGACGGCGTGGTTCCGATCGTGATCATCCGCGTGACCCCGCGTGACCGGGCGTGGTCAAAGACCTCACCAAGCCGATCATTGAGTTCGGGATAGGTCAGATGGCAATGGGTATCAATCATCGAACTCCCGCCCTTCTTCGCCTCCGGCCATCATGCCGCAAACCTTCATGCCAACGCCCGATGATCATGGTGTCGTATCCGCATCACCGGGCTCGAGCGGCAGGACCAATTCCTGAGGTGCCAGACAGAAGCCCGGGCCGCAAATCCCAAGCATCACTTTCAAGGATCGGGGGGCCGACGGCTTCCCGGCAAGCGATCGAATCCTGATGCCGTGCGATGCCGGCCCCCGGTATACGGGCATCCGCGCGCTGACCTGATCGTCCATGATCCACTCCGGCTCCGGAGCCTCGACCATCAGGTCATCATCCGATGCCGCTTCACCGCAAAGTTGAATCTGTAGTGGTGTCGATCTCGACGGGTCGGCCGACTGGGCGTAGACGAAATATCCCTCATCGGGAATGATGGTCATCATCCAGCGCTGATCCAACTCAACGTCGCCTTTTTTCCGTTCGAGTGTAACCGTCGCTCCATTGACGACATGCCGTGCTCTGCCGCCGCTCTCCGAGATGCTTGAATCCGGCAATCTGATCATCGCGGCCAGCATGTGCGGCATGGCGTAGGGATGCTCGGCCAGGGTTGAAGCGAACGAGGCGATGCATGACCTGGCCATGGGCGGATAACGCTCACTTTGGCCCGTACGCCTGGCAAGCTCGATCAGATTGTGCGCCATCTGGGCATTCGCCGATGGAGTCGCTCCATCATGGGCGCTTCGATTGCGCACCAGAAGATCGTCCCGGCCCGTGACCGTGTCATAAAAGCCACCGACACTCTGGGATGGGGAGCCATAGCGGTCAATCGCCAACTCCATCAAGCCTGATGCCTCATCGAGCCAGCGCCGATCGCGGGTCGCCTGATGGAGCGCAAGCAAACCGTGAATGAAGAACGCATAATCCTCCAGAAACGCGATCGGGTTTCGTTGGCCTCGCCGAGCTGAATGAATCAGTCCCGCCCCCGGCTCATCGCGCATATGGCTGAGAATGAAGGCCGCGGCGCGTTGTGCGGCCTCAATCCACTCCGGGCGTTCCCGATGCCGACCCGCATCGCAGAGCCCGGCGATCATCATGCCATTCCACGAGACGATCACCTTGTCATCCATCCTCGGCTGCTTGCGCTCCTGCCTCACTTCAAGAAGCCCAGAGCGAATGCGCTCCCGCGCGGCCAATATGGTCACAAGCGGCTGGCCGCGCTTGGTCGCCAAGTCGTCCAATGGCAGGGGAAGGTAAAGAACATTGGTCGGGGGATCATCCGAGCGATGGGGGTCCTGAAAGTTCGGGCCTTGATCCAGGCCGAACATCACCAATGCCAACTCGATGTCTTCCGGATGATCGGCCAGGGCCTGCCGAATCTGTTCGCCGGTCCAGAGATAATTCAACCCCTCCCGGGAATCCACCTCCGCATCCTGGGCCGACCGAAATCCGCCCTCGGGCTCAACCATTTCCCGTAGCGCATAACAAGCCGTCTCATCCAACACTCGGTCGAACACTTCACGATGCTCATCGCGTTTCGTGCCCGCCGCGGCTCGGGCGTATATCTCGAGCAACTGCGCGTTGTCGTAGAGCATTTTCTCGAAATGGGGCACCAACCAGCGGTGATCCACGCTGTAACGATGGAACCCACCGCCAATCTGGTCGCAGATGCCGCCGTGGGCCATGGTCCAGAGTGTTCGCTCGACGGCGTCGCGCCCCTGCTCCGAGCCATCGTGTCCAGCCGCCTCGAGGAGAAATCCGAGCTTGGAGGGCTCGGGAAACTTGGGCGCGCCCCCGAAGCCGCCATGGCGGGCATCAAACTGCCCAAGAATCCGCTCGACCGCCGCGCGAATCCAACTTCGATCGAGCTCCGACCCTTGACCCGCCGATTCCCAGTCCCCTTCCAGATGGCCCCGGATTGCCCGACCGATCACCTTCGCCTGCCTGATGACCTCATCGCGCTGCTGCTCCCAAGCCCGGCCAAGCTGGATCACCACCTGATCGAACCCCGGCATGCCATGCGCCGATCGGGGCGGGATGTAGGTGCCGGCATAGAAGGGTTCGAGTCCCGGATCGTCCGGCCCCGCCGCGCCGGGAGGCGTGAGAAAGACACTCATCGGCCAGCCGCCCCGCGCCTGACCGGTCGTCATCTGCGTGTAGGCCTGCACGGCGGTCATGTAGATTTCATCAAGGTCCGGCCGCTCCTCACGATCGACCTTGATGGCCACGAATCGCTCATTGAGCAGCGCGGCCAGCTTCTCATCCTCGAAAACCTCCCGCTCCATCACATGACACCAGTAACAGGTCGAATAACCCACGCTCAGAAAGATCGGCATCCTCCGTTCCCGCGCTTCCGCCAGGGCATCGGGGCCCCAGGGTCGCCAGTCCACCGGGTTATGGGCATGCTGCAAGAGGTAGGGGCTCGCACTGTCCGCCAACGCATTGGTATGCCCGGTTCCGCCGGAAGCGGGGTCCGGTTGGTCATCGTGAGCCTGAGACATCGGGCACTCCTTGGACAGTCGGTCGCGTTCCGGCCGGAAGGGCAATGGTAGGCCCGCCCGCCATCGAATCACAGCCCATCAATCGGATCGATCGCTCCCGGCGGTCCTGGGCGGATCGGCATCCAGTTGACTGGCCGTCCATTCCTGAAGCTCCATCATCCGGTCGTGCAACAGTTGAATGAAGGTCTCATCATCCTGATCAGGATCGCAGTACAACGGATCGCCAAACACGACCACCGAGTTGCTGGGCAGCAGGAAGTGGAGCCACATGGAACGGGCACGTGGCGTGCCGCTGATCCAGGTGGGGATGACCGGCGCTCCGCTCCGACGCGCCAGCATCGCCACACCTTGTCGAAGCGGTTTCAGATCGCGCTGGTCGCGCTGCAACTGGCCCTCGGGGAAAATCCCCACCATCTCGCCTTCCTTCAGGGCCGCAAGCAGATCGCGGATCGGACGCGTGCCGGGCCGATCGGGATCGACCGGTATCGGACGGATGATCCGCCAGATCGGCCGCAAGAGCCCTACGACATATCGATCCAGAATCAGCCATCGGATGATTCGAGGCGTGGCGGCCTGGATCAACAGCCCATCAATGCCGGTGGTGTGGTTGGCCGCGACGATGGCCGGACCGGTCATCGGCAGATTGTGCTTGTGATGATGGATGGCATGGTGATAGGAGAAGACATAAAAGCGATTGATGCGCCAGCCGACCTTGGCCAGCATCGGATGTTTGGCCGAGACCACGGGCGCAACGAACAGGCTCCGGCTCAGCCCGATGACTGCATAGCCGATCATCAACGCCGCCATGGTCAACAGCGCCGGCATCATCCAGCCATCGGCGTCGGGCAACTGCCAGATGACCAAGTTGACCGCCACCACGCCGCTGGTCGAGAGCACCTCGCGGGCACCGAAGACCCGACCCCGGATGTAGTTGGCGCTTAAGTTCTGTGTCAGCGTGCTGGCGATCACCAGCGCCAGGTTGCCAAAGAACCCGCACAGGAAACAGAGCACCATGCCGAAGGTGTAGTTGGTGTTGAACGCGAACAGGATCAGCGTCAATCCGGAGCCGAGAATGCCCAGCATCGCCACCCAGGCGGATTCGCGCCGGGAGTTCTGCCACGCCATGAAAACCGCGCCGGTCAACATGCCAAAACCGATCAGGGCCTGCATGCGTGTGGTGCGGGTGAAGATGACCTCGGGGTCGATCTGGTAATGGCTGCGGGCGAAAGCCGCGATCGAGCTGAGAAAGATCATCGCGGCCAACCAGAAGAGAATGTACAGGCCGACCATCTCCGCGATGCGGCGATGACTTCGAATAAACCTCAGGCCCTGAACGATCCGCCGAAACTGGTCGAAGGGCGTGCCGAATTTCTCGCGGGCGCCGTGGCGAACCTTGAGGAAGGCGAAGAATGACCCGCTGATCATAAAGAGCAGCATCGCGGTGTACAGGCCGGTCCGTACCGAACCCCGGTCGAGAATCTCACCGGCGGCCACCACCCCGATCAGGCCGGCGATGGTGGTGATCCCGAGGATGATCGCGTTGGCCGATTGCAGATTCTGGCGGGGTACGATCTGGGGGACGATGGCATTGCGGGTCGGCGCGAAAACCCCGGCGCAGACGCCGATGCCCAACAACATCAGGTACACCTGCCAGTGCTCATCACTGGACAGCGCGCCGCCGGCGACCGGGGCGATGAGCACCGCGCAGATCAGCAGTACCACGCCGCGCAACTCATCGCAGGTGAGCATGATCCATTTACGGGGCAGGGTATCGGCGAGCCACCCGCCGATCGGGCCGAAGACCAGATACGGCACGAAAAAGAAGAACATCACCGATGCCTGGACGCTGGCGCGTTGGGCATCCCCCTCGCGAAATCCCAGCATCTCCATCGCACCCTGTTGGAGGATGCGATCGCCAAAGCCACTGGCCGCGACGCTCAGCCACATCAACTGGAAGCTGGGATTGGTCCACAGACCCGTCCGAACCAGTGATCCCAGCCGATCTCGAACTTTGCTCGCAGCGCCGCCCATGGCAGCAGAATACCAAGGCGGCATGCGGCCACCGATTCCGCTTCGTCTCGGCCGTGATGAAGGCACCCGGACCCTTGCGGGCGTGGATGGGCCCGCAAGCGTCGCTACCCGGCTGAGTGGACGGGCGAATCCAACCGCAGAACGAAGACCGCCCCGAAGGTCAGGCGCTTGATGCGGGCATCCGACCAGCCACGGCTGATCCCCCAATCCGCGATCTCGTCCGGTGATGCGAATGTCTCCACACTGCGCGGCAGATATCGATACGCCCTGTGGGTGTCGCGGGCGATCCATCCAGCCGTGCGCGGCAGAATGTGATGCGTGTAGAAACGATACATCCGCCCCATCAGCCCCGCGGGCTCACAAAACTCGAGCACCACCAGGCGGCCGCCCGGTCGAATAACCCTCAGGCATTCGGCCATGAACCCGGCCGGGTCCGTCAGGTTCCGCAGGCCAAAGCCGATGATCGCACCATCCGCGGCGTGATCAGCAATTGGAAGATTCAGGACATCGGCCACGGCGAAGCCCAGCCGTGGACCCGCCGACAGACTCCCAGCGCCGCCATCGGCCTTGTCCACCGCACGGGTCAGCATTGGTTGAGAGAAATCCAGGCCTGTAATGCTCACGTCCGGACAGGCTCTTGCGATTTCAAGGGCTAAATCCCCGGTGCCACAGGCAAGGTCCAAAAGATGCTCGCCGGGCCTCGGGGCCAGAGTCGCCACCGCGCGGCGACGCCAACGTTGATCGATGCCAAGACTGTGTACCCGGTTGTTCAGGTCGTAGGCATGAGCGATGGAATCGAACATCGCCCGCACACGCCGGGCCTTATCCGGCATCGCATGCGGGTCCATCAGGTCCGGATCACTCCAGCCGGTTGAAGTCGATTCACGGTCAGGAGGGTTTTGTTCGCGCACGTGCGGGATTCTACGTCCACGCTCAACACCCGGCGCGCAGATCCATGATC
>JAFIFY010000131.1 GCA_020831765.1 Phycisphaeraceae bacterium
ATGGTTCCAGCGCCGGTGAGGTCAAAGATATCGGGACGGGCGACCGGATCATGATCGACGGCGATTTTCAGGATTGGGCCGGTCAGCCCAACATCGTCGCCGATGAGCACTTCCTCTACATTCTTCTGGACCTGGGTTATCCGGCCACGCTGCAAAGCTCGATACCGACTCGACTGCTACTCGATCTGGACGACGAGGCGACAACCGGCCGGCACCTGGCCATACCCGTGGCGGGTCGGGAGCAAGAGATTGAGTTGGGTGCGGATGTGGAGGTGGTGTTCAGTCCGCCTCGCGTATTCGATGATGGCCGTGTGACCTGGGGCACGGGCGTGAGCGTCCTGGTCCATGGGGCCGTTGCCGACGAACCGGTCCGTATTGGACATCATGATGTGGGCGTAATCTTTTCGCCAACCTATGCGGGGCGGAAGTTTGAAGTGCGACTGGATCGGCGGCGCTTGCATGAGGCCTGGCGGGCCGCTGTTCCCGCCGACGGTGATGATCCCGGTCCATCAACCCGAATTTCGGCCGCGTTCAAGCGGTCAACGCTCGATGGCCGGGTGTTCGGCCACAGCCTGCTGGGCTCCGATGTCCGGTTGCCGGCGGCCGCGACCAGCCGTATCCCCACCGGCGAGATCCCTGATCGTCCTGAAGGCTTTACGCGCGTGATGACTTATAACGTTTTGTGGTCAACGCCTGCGCGGGAACCTGAGCCGTTCGCCCGAACCATCCGGGCGGTCGATCCCGATGTTCTTCTCTTTCAGGAATGGGACCAGCCCGACCAGGAGATTCTCAACTGGCTGAATACGTACATCGGTGGTGGCGACTGGAAGGTCGTATCCGGTCACAACGGCGTGGCGGTGGCGACGCGGCTGGAGATCGAGCCGGTGATCGAGGAGTTGCAGGTACCGCCGGCGCGGCCGCGTCGCGGTGAATCACCGGGCGAGCCGAGACCGATCCGCTTCGTCGCCGCGCAGGTCACGTTGCCGTCGGGCGAGAAAGTGCTCTTTGGCTCGCCGCACCTGAAGTGCTGCGGTTCGATCAATGATGAGGCCGACCGAACCCGGATGGATGAAACCTCCATCATCGCCGCTGAGATTCGCGCCCTGCCCGTCGAACAGCGGCGGCGGCTGTTGATCGGCGGGGATTACAACCTCGTCGGCTCGCGCGATCCGCTTCGCAACCTCAAGGCACAGCTCGACGCCGACGGCTCCGACCTTGCCATCGTCCCAACCCCCGTCACCGGCGAAAACGCCGTCTATACCTGGTTTGAAGAGGACAACCGCTTCTCACCGGGCCGCCTCGACTGGATCACCTATACCGACTCGACGCTCGAAGCCATCAACGGCGTGGCCCTGGACCTGCGCCAACTCAGCCCCGAAATCCTTCGCCGGCATAACCTGCGTCCCGAATACGGCCAGGCGACCGACCACCTGCCCCTGATCGTGGATATCCGGCCGAGGCCCAAGCCGTAAACGCTGACTTTGGGACTGAGCCGCATACCTTGCGGAACACGCCACAACAGCCGGGCTCTACAGTCTCCGTTTCCGGAGGGGTTGGTCATTGGCCTTTATCGAAAACAAGTTTGCGCCCCCGGTCAGTATTACTCAGGGCAGTAACTATATGAACGCACTCATGGCTCCGCATACGCGACGTACCGTTCGTGAAAGTAGCGCTTTACCTTCTCCGGCTGACGCTGTGTACCGCGAAGTCGCGAACGCATCGCGCTCATCCGTTCCGTTTGATCCTTGGCGCGGCGGCGGCCGATGTGCGACTTGACATCCTGGTTCAGCAACTCGTCCGCGTTCAACTGCGGACTGTAACCCGGCAGGAACAACATCACAATACGATTCCAGGATCGACCAGCCATGCTTTCTGACGTCCGCCTCAATGCACCGGATGGCCATCCACGGTCAGGAACACCTTCCGCGACACTTTGAGCGTGCGCACCGCCTGGCCTTGAGTCATTCCATCGTCGACCACCGCGCGTGCCACGCGCAGCCACAACGTTTCCTGAGCTTCGGCCGACAGCATCCGTGTGTCGTACTTGTTGTTGTCCACGCCTCGTAAGATGCATCACCACAGGGGATTACACGATATTATGCTCGGATTAGCGGTCCCCCGCATCCCGTTCAAGGTTTCACGGGCGCAACGATGCCCGGATTCGGGGCTTACATCTACGGCTCGGCTTCCCGATGATTGGCTCACTTCCCGAACAGGCATACCATTCACGCCAGAGTCACTGCTGAGTTGGTATACGCGGGCCGATCGACTTGATAGGCTTATCGCAAGTACGAGGTGTGTTATGAAGATGTTGCTGTCCTGTATGGTCGTGTGCGTGATGCTCGTCTCGGGTTGCGCTTCAGCGCCGCGTGGGGAGTCGGGTGAGGCTGATGCCGTTGCGACGCCGGCGGCCGAGTGGGAAGTGGTGGCGCGGCTGGATAAGGCGCCGGGTAATGTCACGGTGACGCCCGCGGGGCAAGTGGTCTTCAGCCTGCATCAGCATTTCGAGCCGCGCCTTCGCGTTGGCAGGCTGGGCGAGAACAGCACGATCATTCCATTTCCCAACGAGGCAATCAACGGGATCAGCGGCGATTCTCCGTTGGTTCTGGACACGGTCCTGGGGATTCAGAGCGATACCAATGGCATCGTCTGGATGCTGGACAACGGAATGCGCGGCGTGGTCACCCCGAAGCTGGTGGCCTGGGATACGCGCAGCGATCAATTGCATCGAGTCATTCACCTTCCCAAGCCGGTCACGGTGTCGGATAGTTTCGTCAACGATCTGGCGGTGGACATGACGAATCGACACATCTACATCGCCGACCCGGCTGGTGGACCCAATGCGGCACTGATCGTGGTCGACCTCGATACGGGGCTGTCACGTCGGGTTCTGCAGGGCGATCGGAGCGTGGTCCCTGAAGACATCGACATGGTGATTGATCGCATCACCGTGGAAGTCCGCCGTCCTGACGGCACCCGGGTACGTCCCCGGGTCGGCGTCAACCCCATCGCTCTGGATGTCGAGAATCAGTGGCTGTACTTCGGCCCGATGCACGGCAGGACCATGTACCGCGTGCGAACCCGCGAGCTGCGCGATCCGGAGTTGAGCGATGAACAACTCGCCGCTCGTGTCGAGCGTTACGCCGATAAACCCATCAGCGATGGCAGCTCGATCGATCGTGAAGGAAACATCTACATCAGCGATGTGACGTCCAACGCGGTCGGCATCATCGGAACCGATCGGCAGTATCGCGTTCACCTTCAGGATCCGAGGGTGTTCAGTTGGCCGGATGCGTTCAGCTATGGGCCCGACGGCCTCATGTACGTGGTGGCCAACCAGCTTCACCGCGGCCCGGTTTTGAATGCCGGCCAGGATGCCACCCGGCCGCCGTTCTACATCATCCGCTTCAAGCCACCGGCCCCAGGCGTGGTCGGACGATGAGGGGATGGTGATTTCGACGGTTCCGACGCCGCATCAGAGGGCGCGAACCTGAGTGCATGGTCGAATAAAAGTCGTAAAACACTTTACAATATGCATTTGCGCTATCCGGATCAGGTTTGCCGGATTCTTGACGACGCATCGCCGCGCTGCTCTACTGGGTGTTTGGACAGGTTGACCATTGCGGTGCCTACTCGGTGAGGCTGGCACTGCGAATGATCCATCGCATCCTGGCCCGTGCGTGGTGGCGTTATGCGAATTCTGATGCTTGGCTGGGAATTTCCGCCCAAAGTGACCGGTGGTCTGGCCGTGGCCACGGCGGGGTTGGTTCGCGCTCTGGGGAGTGCTGGGCACGAAATAACCTTGATGTTGCCCGAGTCTCGAATGCCCGAGGCCGGCGGTCGGTCTGATGATCCGGCGAGTTGGCAGGCTGCAACCACGGCTCGGCTTGGCATCAGTGGGGCCGGAGTTGATGATTCTCCTTCGATCGAAGGGGCCGAGTTGACCGACGACGATGACCATATCCGGCCCTGGCCGATGCCGGTTCATCCGCTTCTTGCCGTGGGGGAACCCTGGAAACACCATCGCAACCCAAGGCGTGACGCTCCCGCGGCCCCGGTGCCTGCCGCCTCGACCAGTCTCTCGGGGACGCCGGAAGCGGATTCGACTCACACGATCGCGCGCGATTCCAAGGTGGCGGACTTGAGTGATCGATTCCATCCTCAGCCGGAGCCGGAGCATCGGGATGACCGTGGCCGGTCCGAACATTCGCCGCTGCGAAGTGAGTCATTTTCGCGGGTGGAACTGTTCCCGTTGTTCGCTCAGCCGCCCGATCCGTACGCTTCTTTCGATCGAGCCGACCGATCGCGGCGCTGTGAATCTGAAGGTGAAACGGCCTCACGGGCATCAATGCCGGACTCGCTCCGACCGATTTCCTTCCTGGGTGGGCGAATCGTATCCCGCGCTGGGATGAGCGATTCCAGACATGACGCCGGAGATCGCCGGCAAGCGGTTGGAACAGCGCCGGTTGTTGGAGAAGCCGAGGGTGATTTGCGTTGGGAAGAGAGCACATCGGCAGGTGCGGCTGGAGACTCCTCCCCCGGCCACCGATCCGAAGGTTCGCCACGCCCCACTCCTGGAGTCTCACGGAGCAGCGATCATCGGCCGGAGGGCGTCGGATCGATGCGCTGGCTGCCCGACATTGACAATGGCTATCCTTCGGATTTGCATGAAGCGGTGCGCCGATATGCCTTGAGCGCGGTGGAGTCGGCGCGTGGTGCGGCGTTCGATGTGATTCATGCTCATGACTGGCTGACCATGCCGGCGGCGATTGCGCTGGCGGCGATTCACGGTAAGCCGATGGTCGTGCATATCCACTCCACCGAGTACGATCGGGTGCCTGAGCATCAGGACCCGCGCATTCTGGCCATCGAGCGCCGGGGTATGCTGGCGGCGGATCGTGTCGTGGCGGTCTCGCGCGCAACCAGGCGCACGCTGATCCGACGTTACGGCATTCCGGCCCGGAAAATCGAAGTGGTGCACAACGGCATCGAGCCGCCGGCTCCGCGGCGCATCGAGCCATCCATCCGGTTCGAACCCTCCGATCGACTGGTGGTTTTCATCGGCCGCATCACCGGTCAGAAGGGACCGGAAATTTTCGTTGAAGCGGCCCGGCGTGTGCTGGAACGCGAGAATGGCGTTCGCTTCGTCATGGCCGGTATCGGCGACATGGTGACTGCGATGATCGAGCGTGTCGTCGGACTGGGGCTGGGTGAGCACTTTACGTTCACCGGTTTTCTGGATCGAGAACTGGTTGATCGTTTGCTTGATCGCGTGGATGTCTTTGTCATGACAAGCGTCCGTGAGCCGTTCGGTCTGACTCCGCTGGAAGCGGCGTTGCGTCGGGTGCCCGTGATCCTGTCGCGCACGGCCGGGGTGAGCGAGGTGCTCAAGCACGCGCTGAAGATCGATTACTGGAATTCGCAAGAGATCGCGGACCGCATTCTGTCGGTGCTGCGTCGTCCGGCGTTGGCCTCCACTTTGAGGCATTCGGCTCGAGCGGAGGTCCGGACAATGACCTGGGGACGTACGGCGGAGCAGTGTTGCCGCATCTATCGCTCGGTCCTCGGGAAGGTGCCTCGATTGGTCCGGTAGGGTCATGTCCAGTTGTTCGGTCCATGGCGGGCCCGTTCAGGCGCGGCGGTGCCCAACCGCATCTCCCGAAGCGTTTTCCAAAACCCCCCGGCCCCCGGCCCCGCCTTGAGTACGGCCTTCCCATTCGCCGCGGACCGGCTTCGCCAGGCTTCGGGCACTCGGCCGAGCCGGTCGACCGTGAAATTCCACCGGAATGTGGACACCGCACTATTCGGCTTTTATGATTACGTTTATGGACTGGCTAAACTACCATCACCTTTATTACTTCTGGTCTGTGGCTCATCATGGCAGCATGGTTCGGGCCGCCGAGTCGCTTTCGCTGACCCAGCCGACCATCAGCGCACAGATTCGCGAGTTGGAGCGGGCGATGGGCGGGGAACTTTTCCACCGGCAAGGCAAGCAACTCAAGCTCACTGAATTCGGCCGGACGGTACTTGAGTATGCCGATCGGATCTTCAGCATCGGAGATGAGTTGATCGCCGAAATCCGACGCGCGCCCTTGGATCGTCCCGTGCGTCTGACGGTCGGTGTTTCCGAGGCGATGCCCCAGTTGATCGTGCGCGAGCTGCTCAAGCCTCTCTTTGAGGATTCGGGCCAGGAGGTCAATCTTGTCTGTCATCGGGGGCCGCATGACAGGCTGCTTCTGGAACTGATCGCGCATCGGCTGGACCTGATACTCACCGACCAGCCTGCTTCGGAGAATGCCGGAGCGAGCATTCACAGCCATCTGCTGGGTGAGAGCGGCGTTGTCTTCGCCGCGCCTTCGAACCTCGCGGGCCAGATGAGGATCGTTTTCCCCAAAGCACTCAACGGCGTGGCGATGATGATGCCCGTCGAGCATACCCCGCTGCGCCGAACGATCAATCGTTGGCTTCGCGAGAACGACATCACCCCCCGAGTGGTGGGCGAATTCGCCGACAGCACCCTTTTGAAGACGATCGCGATGGGACGACCTTTCGTCTACCCGATGCACGAGGTGGTCAAGGAAGAGGCCCTGCGGGTTTATGGGGTCGAGCCGATCGGCAGGATCGACAACGCCATCGAGCGTTTCTATGCCATCAGCGGAGAGCAGGATATTCGCCATCCCGTGGTGAAGCGAATTACCGAGCGGGCGCGCCATGCTCTTTTTGGCGACGGTTTTGATGGGCAGGTTACGGCCGAAGTCGCCGTTTGAATCCGTCGCCCATCATCGAGGCGTTACGATTCGCACGGTGGCGAAGGTTCGCGCGGGAATCGTGAGTTGAGCGCGGCCGTCCTTTACCGAAAGTGTGTCCAGTTCATCCCCGTCGCATAGGTTCACCCGCCACGCCCCGCTGATCGTCTTGCGTCCGAGCGACAGCTCGCCCTGGACGGGCTGCATCGTATCGTTGAGCAACCGGACCAGGATCGATCGTGGTGCCGGGCCGGGCTCAACGGCCAGCAGTGACCATTGATCGGTGCTCAGTTCAACCATGGGCCCGGCGGTGGCGGTGTCGGCCTGAATGATGGGATGAACCTCGATATCCGGAACCTGACACGCCAGCGCGGCCATGTGTGCGCTTCGGCTTGGAGAGTGGGCCGACTCGACAGACAGCTCATAGCGCAAGTGTACGACACCCGGTTGAGCGGCCCGAAAGTTGGTCATCCAGTAATTGTTCATCGGCCACGCCGCGATATGGCCGCATCCCGATCGATCGATCGGTCGTCGGCGTCCGAAATTGAAACCGCCCAATTGAACCAGGGGCGCATCCGGACATGCGAGCGTGACGGCTGCCTCCCGATTGTGCATGCAGACGTAACGGTCCACCGTCAGATAGTCGCGGATCACGCCGGGAAGCTGCTGATCATCGAAGGCCACCGAAAGACCTTGAACGTCGTAATGGGCTTGCCACTTGCGAAGGCCCAGTGGTACATAGAGATAGAGTGCTTCGGGTGTGAAACAGTTGGTTTTATCAAGCAGCACATCACATTCGACCACGGGCCGGTCCGCCCGGAGTCGTATCGTCTGCACAAAACTCGTCGTGCCCCGGACCGTAACCTTGCGAACCAGCGCGATGCCCAGGGCACCATGCACCACCTCGATCGAGATCGGTTCGCCCATACCGTGGCGCTGCGCTTTCCAATCGGGAAGCCAGCCGGGAATGTTGGCATGCATCGGTTCCCAATCGAAATTGAAGATCGACTCCCGCCCACGATGAAGCCCATCGGGATCGAATTCGACCGGTGATTCATGGACCGGTTCGAAAAGGGAGAACGGAGCCTTGGAATCCAGAACTTCGCGTCCGGATCGCTTGTCGATCAGGCTGGTGACCCGGCCGGTCTTCGAATCCCAGATCAGGGCGAACGCATCGCTTTCCAGCTTCCGGCCGTCTTGATGGCACGATGCGGCCGGCTCCGCGGGCTTGAGCGTCAGCGTGGAAAGGGCGCTGATCGAAAGTGGCGGAAGGGTGACTTCCGCGAGGAAGCCGTTCTTGCCATCCCAGCTTTCTCGATCCAGCTCGATGCGCAGCACATTGCTGGAAAAATGCTGCCAGATCGTCTTGAGCGAACCAGCGGCGCGGCCTTCCTCGGAGTGGATGGACGGATCATCCATCGTGCCGCCGAACCACCGCTTCGGCAGGCGAATGGTGGTGTGAATCTGCTCGTTGAGCGGGTTCATGACCAGCACCGCACTGCAACCGGCGCCTTCGGCCGGATTGCCCGAGGCCAGTTCGAGTTGATCCCGAAGCAGCAGGGCGGTCAGGCTTCTGGCCTGCCAGGCGAACTGGGCCTTGTGCGACCACTGCTCGTAGACGCCATCCCGATAGGGCAGAGCGATCGATGCCTGTGCTCCCCAGGTATGTTCCTCCCAGAGGTCGAGGTTCAACCGGGCCTCGGCCAGCCTCGCCGGGGCATCCTCGCGGGCCGGGCCGTTGAGGGCCATCAGTGCGGTGGCCTTGTGCAATCGCTGACGGGCATGTCGGGCCGCGCGGGTTTCCACCGCGGTGCTGCCGGCACCGAAGTTCCAGGCATCGGTCCAGTCGCCGGCGTGGGTTTCCAGTTGGTTCTCGAAGCGATGCACCTCGGTCAGAAGGTCTTCGGGCAGGATGGTGCGAATGCGCGGCGTTCGGCCCTCGGCGTTCCACTTGGCGATCAGCCGGGCCAGGGCGGGCTCAGGCGGATTGTTGTCCACGAAAAACGGATGCGTGGCCGTGAGGTAGACAAAATTGAAGGGATAGCCCTTCGGCAGCCGGTGTTCCAGATAGTGCTTCAGGCCTTCGGCCATGCGCTCAGTGGAACCGGTATGCGTGTGAAGCTCGCGGTTGAATGCCGCGTAATGTTCGCCGTTGAAGGCCAGAAGGGAGTGTTCGGCCGGCCCTTGCCAGCGGAAAGCCCCCGGCCGTTGGAAGGGGTAGGTGCCAAAGACGATGTTGATGCCGGTAATCAGCATCTCGATACCGGCTTCGCTTAAGTGCTGCACGGCCGGCCACGGCAGGCCATTGACATCGTGCAGGATGGCGGTCCGGATGGCCAGGTCCAATGCCCCGCGCAGCTCGACGGCCGGCTGGAGAAAGCGGGCCCACTGAGCGTAATCCATCATGGGTGTGGGGTGGAAAGGCAACGCCGCGCCACCAATCAGCCCGGCATGGGCCAATGCCTTGAAACGATCGATGTTGCGGGAGGTAGTACGTTCAAGCCAGAACTGAAGCGGATAGGTACATTCACATGTCCAGCGAAGCCGCGACGGCTCATCCAGAGATGCCATCTCCTCGCAGGCATCCAGCGCCTGGTCGATGAAGCGGCGTTCGAGTTCCATCACGACCGGCTGAGGATGGGTATAGCCAATGTCGGTGTGGGTGTGATGGAGAACCAGAATCTCTCTGATGCGATCGGTCATGGTCGGGCCCTGTGGATTTCCATGGCGGAACGGTCGAGCGGCCGGTGGCGGGACGGCGGGGCGGCGTGATTGGTCATTGCGGGCCGCAACGGTCCCGATTGCGGTGGGAGTGTAGCAAACAGTGTAAAGGATGGACGGTCATGTCCGGTCGGCATGGTGCCCGCGGCCCCGGAGCCCACGAATCACGGCGTGAAGCATGTCCGAAAGCGACACTTCCGTGCTTGCCGGCTTCGCCGGTGGCGGTTAGTTTTGCGAATCGTCGATGGCGGATCGGTCGATATTGAGACGGTTGCCCGCTCATGCCGCGCGGCCCCATGCGAGAATCGCCGCGCAGACTGTCGGACGAGGATCGACTCCCTGAATGCGAATCGTCACCATAACATCCGATAACTACGTCCCATACACCAGCCTCCTGCTGGAATCGATCCGCATCTGGCATCCGAAGATTCCGATCACCGTCTACTCGCTGGAGCAAGGCTGGACGGAAGAGGCCGGGCGGGCGTTGGAGCCGTATGGCGTGAACATCCGGCTTCTCAAGGAGGAAGATGTATCACGCCGTCAAGCTGGGACGATTAAGACGGCCTTTAAGCTTGATGCCGCGATTGAGGAGAAGGAACCTTTTCTTTATCTGGACTCGGACATTCTGGTTCTTCGTCCTCTGGACCGGGCCTTCGATTTGATCCATCGCGAAGGCTGGTTGAGTGTTCGTGATCATGAGCCCTTGCGATCCTATTACGAAGGTGACATTACCAGCCTGGTCAAGGTCGACGAGGCGACGCTGGAAGAGAGATCGTTTAATGCGGGGGTGGTGGGATTCAACCCGGTAACGCATCCGCAATACAGGCGAACCTTCGAGCAGGCGCGCGACTGGATTGGGCAGGTGAGCAGGATTTACACCGGGGATCAGGCGCTGCAGAACTTCGCATGGGTTCACCTATTCGGTCGCCTTCCCGAACATGCCGGATACACGTTCAATTGCGGGGTTGGCGCGGACGGCACCTTCGAGCTTGGTGCTACAGTCGTTCATCTCTGTGGCGGAGCCCGCAAGCCGATCGGCGCGGATAAGTTGTCCAATCAGAAGTTGATCTGGAACCACTGGCCGCGCGGCGTGGAAATGGTGCCTCTGGTCGAGACCGACTGGTGGAATCAATCAGTGCCCCATCCCTGGAAATGGATCAATCAGTGTACACAGCCGCTCCACCGCCAATTCGTGCGGGAGATGCGCCGAAGCAGCACCAGGCTGCGCGGGATTCCGTGGCTTGTGATTAACAGTCCCGATGAGGCATACCTGATCGATACAGAGGTGCTCAAGGAAATCAGCGACTTCTGGGCGTCGAATCGTTCCCGGCTTGCGGGAGTGCCGCATCGGCCGACTTACCATCTGCCTGGTTATCATGGCCAGCCATCCACCCGCGAGCCGCGATGGAAGCGGATAGGCCGGGAGCTGCGTTCCAGGTTGCCGCGCTGATTCTCGATCGGCGAAGTATCTCCTATGCGAATCGTCACCGTTACGTCCGACAATTTCCTCGACTCCACCTGCCTTCTGCTGGAGTCGTTGCGGCTATGGCATCGCGAACCGGTGGCGGTCTATGCGCTGGAGCAGGACTGGACTGAAGCCCATTCGGCGCGGCTCGAACCGTTCAATGTTGAATTGCACATGGTGGCCGAGCCGGACAAGAGGCATCGGCAAGGCGGGGCCGGTCGCCCTTTTCACGCGCTCTGGAAGTTGGATGTCTTTCTCGCTCAGGATCAGCCTTTTGTCTATCTCGACGCCGACACGCTGGTGCTCAGATCACTGGATCATGTCTTTGAACGTACGGCGCGTGATGGATGGTTTACCGTCCTCGAGGGCACGCGTGTCGCCCACTACAACCAGGGTCCCATTGCCGAGGTCACAGGTATCGGACCGGAAGCGGAACAGGTGCGATCGTTCAACACTGGCGTGCTGGGTTGTGATCCAGCGCGGCATCGCGACGTTTTTGCCCAGGCCCGGGAATGGGGCCATGGTGTGCGGGTCAGCGGTGTCTATTTTGGCGATCAGGGGTTGATGAACTTGGCCTGGTACCGGCTCCATGGCGGAACTATGCCGCCCGATGGTGGCGAGGCTTACAACACCGGTCTTGCGCCCGGCGGTCGGATCAAACTTCATTCCGCGGTGCTGCATTTTGCCGGTCCGCATTTCATGGCAACGAAGAAAAGTAAGGCGCAGTGTGCTCGTGATGTCTGGGCGGCGTGGCCCCACGGTGTCAAGCTGGTTGACTTGACCGAGACCGAGTTCTGGCGCCGATCCCAGCCGCATCCGTGGGCGTACATCAATCAGGTCAGCCTCCCGCGATTCAGGAGCAAGGTGAACGAATTGCGCAAGCAGAGTCACGAGTTGATCGGCACCGAGTATCTGCTCGTGCCCTCGGCTGATCACGCCTGGCTATTGGATTCG
Organism: Phycisphaeraceae bacterium; assembly: GCA_020831765.1. GTDB lineage: Bacteria > Planctomycetota > Phycisphaerae > Phycisphaerales > Phycisphaeraceae > JAFIFY01. The sequence continues at coordinate 11,887 of JAFIFY010000131.1, forward strand.
GAAGTGCTCAAGGAAACTTGTGCATTCTGGAGGGAAGCCGCCGGGCGATTCGCGGAGTTGTCCTACCTGCCAACTTATCACTTGGCCGAGGGTGGCCGGCCTGTCTCGAGCGCTGTACATCGCTGGGATCGATTCAAACGAACAATACGCTCCTGTCTGCCCTGGTGAACGTCAAGGCAATCCCGCGTGTGCGGGTTACAGGAAGAACTGGCTCTGGCCACGGACGATGGCGATGAGCAGGGCAAAAGCGGCGACGGCATAAGCGACGGTCACACACATTTCCCATCCGGGGCGCTGGACCTTTCGAAACAGGAGAAGAAACACAAAGGTCGTGATGTAGTAGCGCGGCTCGATCAGTTTCGTCGGAATCAGCGTTGCCAGCGTGAACGGATAGATCAGATACCACGAGGGGCGTTGCAGGCGTATGCTCAGCAGGGCGAGTATGCCGGCGCCGGCCAGCGCGCTGTAGAGCAACTGGGCCCACAGGTGTCCGGCCGCATAGTCAATCACGTGGCGGCGCAGGAAAATCGAATCCGGCTCGGGCGTGGGGGGATTCAGCCACCAGAAATCGACATAAGCGACGACGATGGTCGCCAATGCCGTGGCGATCGCCCACGGCTTGCGCAGGACCGAATCAGGACCGGCCAGTGCGGGCAATTGCAGCGGCAGGATCAGCAGCGCGCAGCAGACCAGAAAGAGATAAATGTTGTCGCGATGAAGGCCCAGCGGGTGGCGCTCGGCATCGCCGATCGCCACGCCGTGATTCAGAACGACAAAGACGACAAACGCCAGCGCGGCCAGGGCGAACGCCCAGCATCTTAGAGCGTGCCGATAGAGCGGCCGCCATTCCAGCCGCGGGCCGTACGCTTCGAGATAGCTCATCGCCACCAGCATCGCCAGCCAGGGAATCGCGTTCTGACGCACCAGCAGCACAGCGATGCCGATCAGTCCGGCCAGGTTATACCGTCGATGGAAGGTGAAGAACGTCGCGCCCAGGATCAGCAGCAGCGCAACGAGATCGGTATAGATCACGAAGAAGAAAGGGAACAGGATCGGCAGAAATGCCGCCTGCACGGTACGCAGCGGTGCGTGTTCGGCCTTGATCTGTCGGGCCAGGAGAAAGAAAAGCCCGATGGCCATCAAGCCGAGCATCATGTTGGTCAGACGGACGGTGATGCGCGATGGATAGGGGAACGGTCTATTCAGCGCCGCCTGAAGTGCGTGATAGGTCGGCGGCATGGTCAGCTCTTCAACCGTGGTGTAGTCGCCGGTCATGTACCGGATAACCTGCCGATGGTGGAATCGTTCATCGGCGACGATGGTCATGTCGTGGCTGAGCAGAAAGCCCGCCGCCACGCCCGCCAGAACGATCGCAGCGCAGAGCACCGTGAGCGCGGTTGAATTTCCGAGGGCTTGCGTCAGGTGCGTCATGAAGCGATTTCCACCAACCGGCGGCGCCGGCTGAATTCCGGACCACGATCGGCCGGGAATTTCGATTCGAGGCGGTCACGGTGGGGCGAGGGTAAGTATCGGCCAGCCGACGGCGACGGAATCAGAATCGGCCACCGGGGAGCAGCATCGGCTGTGTATCCGGCGCCTCGGGGTTTTCCAGCGCCCAGGTGATCCATGTCTTGATGGTTTTACTCGACATGAAGCCTTCTCGGATGTGTAAGCGCGGGCCATCCGGGCCGGGCAGAAACAGTCGCAGCGTGGGGAATGATCTGGTCGGCAGATCGGCCAGGCCTCGACGGTCGGCATCGTGGCGAGGCGGTTGTTCGATGCGGATGCGATCCACGTGACGGGCCAGGAATGCTTCCATTTCCGGGTCCGTCAGCACCTCGCGTCGCAGTCGGATACAGGGCGCGCACCACGATTCTCCCGTGGTCAACACCAGAACGGGGCGCTGACCCGGTCGCGGTTGGATGCCCTGGGGGCTGTAGTCCCGCCAGGCGTCGGGATCGGGCAGCGGAGGAAGCGGACCTGATCGCCCAATGACCTGGAAAAGTACCCAACCCACCAGTATCCCCGCAAGCAGAAGCATCGGCCAGCGACCGGATGTACCCATAACAAGACCTTATGCAATCCCGACGGATCAGACCGGATTGGGGTGTTTGCCGGCGAAGCGCTGTCATCCCAGCTTTAGCGGACCATCAGCGTGATGAGCAGTGCCAGGGCAATGACCCAGCCGGCCACTGCGGCCCAGAATACAGGCTGCTCGACCAGCGGCGTCGCTGGCGAGTCGGAAGTGATCAATTCCGGGCCGTCATTACCGATCGCGGTGGCTTCCATGTCGGTCAGGGCCGAGAGATCGAACTTCTGGCGGGCCTGGAGTGGGGGTCGGCCCTCGGCGACCTCTTCCAGATCATTGAGCATGTCTTCGGTGGAGCGGTATCGGTCTTTGCGATCCTTGGCCATGGCGACTTCGATGACTTCACTGATGCCGGTGGTCAGGTCCGATCGTATATGGTCCGGCGGAATGAGCTCGGCTCGCAGGTGTTTGTGCATGACGGCCGAGGGATTGGGGCCATCGAAGGGAACACGGCCGGTGACCATGTGATACAGAGTGGCGCCCAGGCCGTAGATATCGCAGCGGTAATCGACATCGACCAGTCCGCGAATCTGCTCGGGTGAGATGTAGTAGGGCGTTCCGAAGGCCTTTCCGGCCTCCGCTTCGGCGGCTTCACGGTCGCTGACCGCGCGGGCCAGACCCATGTCGGCGAGCTTGGCGGTGCCCTCCTTGGTCAGCATGACGTTCTTGGGCTTGACATCACGATGGATGAATCCGGCCTTGTGGGCGTGGTCCAGAGCCCGGGCAATCTGCAGGGCGATGCGCAGCGCTTCCTTTTCGTCGTATTGCTTATTCGACGTCAGATCGTCATAAACGGTGTGGCCGTTGACGTATTCCATCACGAAATAATGGAAATCCCCGGCCTGTCCGACATCGTAGGCCGCGACGATGTTGGGATGATTCAGTCGCGCCGCCGCGCGACCCTCGGCATAGAAACGACTGACGAAATCTTCATTGTTCGTGTACTTCTTGGGAAGTACCTTGATCGCCACAAGCCGATCGAGGCTAAGCTGCTTGGCCAGGTAAACCGTGGCCATGGCGCCGCTGCCCAGTCTTCGCACGATCTGAAAGCCGGGTATCTGTTGGGAGCGGGTCTGCTCCTGCTCGTCCTGGGCTTTGGGCCGCAGTCGATCGAGCTGTTTGCGGGTGACCACGCCGCGCTCCACGAGCACATGAGCCAGGCTTCGCTGGCTTTCGTCTTCCCCGGATGACTTGCGGGTTTCAGCGACCAGCTTAAGACACTCGGCCACTTCATCACCGTCAGCCAGACCTTGCTCGACGACCAGGCGCCCGAGAATGGTATCGAGATTGGCTTGAACGCTGGACGAGCTCATGAGGAATGACCACCCACCTGTCCGTCAGATCACTGCTTTACGGCAGCCTCGAAATGCGGCCGGAACCCGATTTCTGGCCCCCGAGAACGTGCCGTTCGGCGATCGTTATCCTATCAGTATCGACTAACCCTTTGGAATGTCAAGCGTTGGAGCTTGTTGTTTGGCCGGCGCAGGCCTTGGGGCGGGTGGTGAATGATAGCCCGCCTTTCGTTCGGCCGCGCCCCGGTGTGACTCGAAGGTGCGGTGTGACGCGAATGCATTCTTGCACCGTCCCGGTTCGACATGCCGACGACGATTTTGCGACACAACTACCTGCACCACTGAAGTTTTTCGTCTACCGGCATCCGCCGTGGCCACCGCCCGCAGGCCGACTTGGATATCCCGAGGTCGGGCGACGGGAACTTTGTTCCGAGTAACGGCTTGACCTTCACGCCAGAGATGGGGTAAAGTTCTGATGCTCGCAGCTTATCGAGAGTGGTCGAGGGTCAGGGCCCTTTGACGCCACCGCAACCGCCCCCTCGCGGGGAAATGGTGCGAACCCCCTCCCGGACGCACGGCGTCGTTAGGGATGGATAAGAAGCGGGTCGTGAGCCTCCGTTGAGCTTCACTTCCTGTTTCCCGGTTCGCATTATCAGTTTTGACCATTGGCGGGGCTGCGCGGCGGTTGGTGTGGCTTGATGCCCGCCAAGGGGGGTTCGTCGGCCCGGTCATGACGCGTCGGGTCGTGCGTCAATCAAGTTGATTCCGGGGTTTCGGAGATGGTCCAAGATGAAACCACTGCTGTCGCTGCAATGCAAAGAGTGCGACCACGAGTACCCGATCGAGCCGCGCACCGTCTGCGATGAATGCTTCGGGCCCGTGGAGGTGATCTACGATTACGGTCAGCTCCAGGACCGCTTCACCCGGCAGCTTATCGAAAGCCGTCCACGTAATTTATGGAGATATAGAGAGTTACTTCCGGTTGATGGCGAGCCCAGAAGCGGCCTGCAAAGCGGATGGACCCCGCTGATCCCGGCGCGCAGGTTGGCCGCGGAGTTGGGCGTCCGCGAGCTTTACCTCAAGGATGACTCGGCCAACTATCCCACGTTTTCCTACAAGGACCGCGTGGTGGCGGTGGCGGTGACCAAGGCGATCGAGTTTGGCTTTGAGACGGTGGGTTGTGCCTCGACGGGCAACCTGGCCCACAGCGTGGCGGCGCACGCCGCAGCGGCGGGTCTAGAAGCCTTTGTCATGGTGCCGCACGATCTGGAAGAAGGCAAGATCGTCGGCACCCGTGTCTTCGGTCCCCGGCTGGTGAAGATTCGCGGTAACTACGATGATGTCAATCGGTTATGTGCCCAGATCGCGGATAAATATCCTTGGGCGCTGGTGAATGTGAACCTGCGCCCGTTCTACACCGAAGGCGCCAAGACCCACGGGTTCGAGATCGCCGAGCAATTGGGCTGGCGATTGCCTCGCCATACGGTTGTGCCGGTTGCCGGTGGAACCATTCTGCCCAAGATCGCCAAGAGCTACCAGGAACTGATCCGCCTCGGGCTGGTCGAGGACAACAAGCCGGTCATGCATGCCGCGCAGGCGGCCGGGTGCAACCCGATCGTCAAGGCATTGGAGGATGAGGAAGACCTCTTCCACCCGCAGAAGCCCAAGACCGTGGCCCGAAGCATCGCGATCGGGAACCCGGCTGACGGTTATTATGTGATGAAGGCCGTCCGTGAATCCGGTGGCTGGGGCGCTTCGGCGGAGGATGCGGAGATACTCGATGCCGTTGGGCTGCTGGCCCGTACCGAAGGCATTTTCACCGAGCCGGCTGGTGGAACCACCCTTGCCGCGGCCATCAAGCTGATCCAATCCGGCCGCATCCCGAGGGATGAGCCGATCTGCGTCTGCATCACGGGCAACGGCCTGAAGACCATCGAGGTGATGCAGGAAACCTTCACCCAGGCACCGGTGATCGAGGCACGCATCGAAGCCTTCACCGACCTGGTCGAATCCGCCCGCGAAGCTCAACCCGCGCGGCAACCGGTAACCCACTAAAACAACGAGGAGCCCATCATGAGCATCACCATACAGATTCCCGCAGCCCTGCGACCTCAGGCCGATGGCCAGGCATCCCTGCAACTTGAAGGCGGCACCGTGCGCGAAGCGCTTGGTGAACTCAAAAGCCGATACCCGGAACTGGGCGGCCGGTTGTTCAAGAGCGACAACGAAGTGAACCGCTTCATCAATTTTTACCTGAACGATGAAGACATCCGCTTCCTGGACTCGCTGGAAACCAAGCTCAAGTCCGGCGATGAACTGGCCATCGTGCCCGCCATCGCCGGCGGCTGACCCACCCCCGCCCCCGGAAGTACCCCGCCCGGAAGTGCCCCTCGGGAAGTGCCCCTCGGGAAGTGCCTCCGGGTAGTGCGCTGCAGGTACTTTGGCAGTGCGGCGAATGGGTTCCGGGGGTGACGGGCTGCGGCTCCGGTCGAGCCTTGTGCCCTCGACCGCGGCCCCACGGTCTTCCCGATGAACTCGGCCCGAATGTGTTCGGGCTGGTGCCACCCACGGAGTGAACGATCCAATGCCTAAGACCGAGAAGCGCTGCTGGTTGACCTTCGAAGGCGGCTGTCAGGATGAACCCTGCCTCTGGCGTATGGCCAGACGGTTTCCCGATGTGGTGTTCGATGTCCGCCAGGCCAGCGTCGGTAAGGCCATCGGCATCATGGCCCTCAAATTCGAGGGCGAACAGACCGATGTCGAAGCGGCGCTGGCTTACCTCGTCGAAATGGGCGTTCGTGTCGATCCGGTCCAGGGCGGCAGCATGGTCGCTGGCTGACCGCCCCCGGAAGCAGTAAGCCGGACCCCCGGCCCCGGAACCCTGGCGGTGGGCCTCCGGTTCTTTCGATCCGGAGGGATTGAGTCCTTGCTCCCGCCGGGGCGCCTCGGGCTGATTCCTCGAAGTCGCCAGCCGCTTGATCGCCAGCGGACTGCATCGCCGAACATCCCCGTATGGAGAAATTTGAATTGACCACCCTGACCGCCGACCATTCCACCGATCGATATCACCGCCAGATGCTTCTGCCCTTCGTGGGTGAAGCGGGACAGGCGAAGTTGCTCAAGTCCACCGCGCTGGTGGTTGGCTGTGGAGCGCTGGGTACGGTGATCGTCAACATGCTGGCCCGCGCCGGTGTGGGGCGGCTGGTCGTGGTCGATCGCGATTTCGTGGAACTGAGCAATCTTCAGCGCCAGGTGTTGTTCGATGAGGATGATGTCAATGGCCTGGTACCCAAGGCCGAGGCCGCGAGGGCCAAGATCGCGAGGATCAACTCGCAGGTACAGGTCATCCCCCTGATCCAGGATCTCAACCACACCAACATCGAACAGGTGGCCCTGGAGGGCGATTACGGTCCGGTGGACATCATCATCGATGGTGTGGACAACTTCGAGACACGATTCATCGTCAATGACACCGCCGTCAAGCACGGCATTCCCTATATCTACGGCGGGGCGGTGGGTACGGTGGGCATGTGCTATGCCGTGCTGCCACACACGCCGGCGGGCGATAAGCCTTGGGAGATCGCCGGCCGCGCTACACCGTGCCTTCGTTGCATCTTCGAGCAGGCGCCCCCGCCGGGCATGAACCCGACGTGCGATACCGCTGGCGTGCTCGGGCCGGTCGTTTCCATCGTCTCCAACTATGAGTCCATCGAGGCCATGAAGGTGCTGCTGGGCCGGTACGAATCGGTCAACCCCAACCTGGTGAGCGTCGATTGCTGGGAGAATCAACTCCGCCAGCTCAAGGTGGGCCGGGCTTACGATGTTGGTGAATGCACCTGCTGCAAGAAGCGGAACTTTGAATGGCTGGATGGTGTGTACAGCTCCAGCACGACGACGTTGTGCGGCCGTGATGCGGTGCAGTTAACCCTGGCGCCCGGCGAGTCGAAGCTGAATCTCGTCCAGATCGCCGATCGCCTCAAGGCGCATGGCCAGGTCAAGCTCAACCCCTTCATGCTCCAGGCCACGGTCAGCGACAACGCCGAGGCGTTCGAACTGACGCTCTTCAAGGATGGCCGCGCGATCGTCAAGGGAACCAAGCAACCCACGCGGGCGCGTGCGGTGTACGCCAAGTTCATCGGTTCCTGAACCCGCCCCGCGACAAGGAGTGATTAAGACTCATGCTCGAATACGTTCTTCATACCACCGGGTTGAACGTCGGCCTGGCCGCCATGCTGACCGCCGATATCCCCGATGAGCGCATGGCCGAACAGCCGGTGCCGGGCACCAATCATCCGGCCTGGATTCTGGGACACCTGGCGGTCACCGCCGATTACGGGATGAGCCAGCTCGGGTCGGCCGAGCGGACCTGCCCGCAAGCTTGGGAAGAGCTTTTCGGGATCAAATCCACGCCCGTCGCCGATGTTGCCCGCTATCCGGACAAGGCGCAACTTCTGGAAAAGCTCAACCTGGCCGTCGAGCGCTTCAAGCAGGCCGTCGCCGGCCAAACGCCCGAGGCGATGGCTTCACCCTTGCCCGATGAGCACTTCCGTGAGGTATGCCCGAAGGTGGGCGATCTGGCGTGCATGGCGCTGACGATGCACTTTGCCTATCACCTGGGCCAGCTTTCAGCCTGGCGACGCATGGCGGGCCTGCCTCGCGTCATGTAACGGCCTGACCCAACCGCAAAACGAGCGAACCGCATGATCTACCTGGACAACGCCGCAACCAGTTTCCCCAAGCCGCCGTGCGTGACCGAAGCCATGAGCCGATTCCTGGCCGAGGATGCGGCCAACCCCGGCCGATCGGGCCATCGCATGGCTGTGCGCGCTGAGCGCATGCTCGATGACCTGCGTCTCAAGCTCACCCGGTTCTTCGATGGCGAAGATGCTCACCGGATGATCTTCACCATGAACTGCACCGATGCGATCAACATGGCCATCAAGGGCCTGTTGCCGCGCCGGATCAATGGCCGGGTTCCGCATGTCATCAGTTCAGTGCTGGAACACAATTCCGTCAGCAGGCCATTGCAGGCCATGAGCGAGCGCGGCCAGATCGAATTGACGCGGGTCGATTGCGATGACCAGGGACGGATCGACCCCGCTGACATCGAGAAAGCCATCCAGCCGCACACCCTCCTGATCGCCGTCACCCACGCCTCCAATGTGTTGGGCACGATTCAGGATGCCCAGGCGATCGGTCAGATCGCCCGCCGGCACGATCTGATCTACCTGCTGGATGCAGCGCAATCGGCCGGCGTGGTGCCCATCTCGATTCGGCGCATGAATATCGATCTTCTTGCCTTTCCCGGGCACAAGTCGCTGCTCGGGCCCACGGGCACCGGTGGGCTGTACGTCGGCCCGCGCCTGACCTTGCCCGAGGCGGTTGGCGAATCGGGTGAAGGTGAAGCTGGTTCCAACGGGCAGGAACGCAGCGCCCGCGAGCTTTCCCCGTGGCGAGAGGGCGGCACGGGGGGCGATTCGACCTCGCCGGTGCAGCCGGGCCTGTTTCCCTATTACCTCGAAGGCGGCACGCCCAACACCGTGGGGCTGGCGGGCCTGATGGCGGCGGCCGACTACACCGCCGCGCACGGCGCTGAACACCTCAAGCATGAGCGGCAACTGGTCGGCCGATTGCTCGATGGGCTTGCCGGCATGTCCATGATCCACGTGCTCGGCCCCGCGACGCCTGAGGAACGCGTGGGAGCGGTGAGCATCGATATCGAGGGCTATGAGCCGGCCGATATCGGGGCGATCATGGACGATAGCTTCAACATCGCCGTCCGCCCGGGCCTGCACTGCTCACCCTACATCCACAAGCGCATGGGCACCTATCCAGCCGGCGCCCTGCGAATCAGCCCCGGCCCATTCAGCACCGAAGCCGATATCGATGCAGCGCTGGATGCGCTCAAGCAACTGACCGGTGGTTGATTTCCGATTCGGCCTTGGCCGGTGGAGCGTGCCCAAGAAGCCGTATCACCGACACGGTCGCCGTCGGCGGCCAAGGGCGGGCAGCAGCGCGGCCATGCCCACGAGCACCAGCCCCGCGGAAATCGGCTCGGGCACCGCCGTCGGATCACCGGTCGGTACGAAGCCTTCATATCCGTATCGGATGTTGTCCAGTCCGAACCGAGAATCCGGTCGGTTTCCGACCACCAGCCGATCGAACGGCTGGGAACTTGCGAACCCGTAGAAGAAGAAGTCCATGTGGCCCTTCGACGGCACGACGATCTGCTTGATCATGGTTCCGCCGGAGAAGAAGCTGAAGTGAATGTCATCCAACGGCGGGGACATGTTGGAGCGAACCTCCACCGCCACCTGGCGGATCGGGTCCGGAAAATCGATGCCGATATCCAGCAGGTTGCCGGTCGCCGAGTGATTGATCGAATTGAGGAAGTGGCCGTTGACTGGGCCGAACTCACGCGCGTAGGTGGTCTGCGGCGCGAACGCGACCGTAGGCGCCCAACCAGAAGCATCATCGACCAGCCAGAAGTTCAGGTCGTCATACGAAAAACCTGGCCACTTGAGCCGGCCAGCCCCGAGAAGTTGACGAAGACTTGATCCGTTCCGAAGAACGAGGGGTCGTTGAACGAAACCAGCACGGCATCAACCCTCGCCACGCCCATCCCCAGCACAACGAGCAGAACGGCCACAATCGACACTCGACCCGATAAAAACATGCCGCGCCTCCTTGGGGTTGATCGGGGCGAATGCCCCGCATCCAGTTCAACCCGCTTCTCAATATAACCGGACTTTATTATGGATTCAATGGTTATACCGCCGCGCAATCGGATTTTTCACGGTCGTGCAATAAGCGACAAGCAAGGGCCGAAATTCGCTACCTGCCTTGGAGTGCATGAACCGACGACCGGTTGGCGTTGGCCATGACAGCGCCGGCGTGAGGGCGGTAAGTCCAAAAGTGGTTACAGCTTGCGCAAAAAACAGAAAGCGATGGGAGTTTTTCACCTTGCCCAAGATCACCTTCATCGGTGCAGGCAGCACCATCTTCGCCAAGAACATCCTCGGCGACTGCATGCTCAGTGAGCCGTTGCGCGACGCCTCGATTG
>JAFIFY010000142.1 GCA_020831765.1 Phycisphaeraceae bacterium
CCGGGGGCACTTCCGGGGGCGGGGGCACTTCCGGGGGCGGGGGCGGGGGCGGTTGGGATTGTTTGCCGGCGGGCAGTTCCGTGCCGGCAAGCAGGCGGCGGATGTTGTCGCGGTGCATGATGATCACGATCGCGGCCAGGAGCGCGGCGATCACGAGGCTGATATACCAGTCGGCGAATCGCTGGCCGCGCAGCATTTCAACCACGGCAACGGCGATGGGCAAAGATGCGGCGGCGAAGATGCTGGCCAGCGAGACGAATCGGCTGATCTTGAAAGTCACGATCCACACCAGCGCGGCGGGGATGACGGCGAGGGTGAACGTCGGGTAGATGCCCAGCAATGCGCCCAGGCTGGTGGAGACGCCCTTGCCCCCCTTGAATCCGAGGTAAAACGGGAACATGTGACCCGCAATGGCCGCGACCGCGATCAGCAGCCACTGGATACGCTGCCCCGAGCCCAGCTCCGCTTCGCCAAGCCAGCCCATCAGCCAGCCGACCACCAGCACGGGCACAAGCCCTTTGAGCAGGTCCAGCGCAAAGCAGAGCGCGCCCCATTTCGCACCCAGTGCCCTTCCCAGATTGGTCGCGCCGAGATTGCCGCTGCCAAAGCGGCGCAGATCAATGCCCTTGGCTTGCGCCAGGATCAGCGCAAAGGAAATCGAACCGGCGACATACGCCGCGCCAAGACCAACCAGCCACCAGCCCAGATCACCCATCGATGCAGTTTACCCGCAAACACTCACCGCCATGATGCAAGTCTTGCCCGCAACACGTCCAGTCCAACCACATGCCCGGTTTCTTCGCCAAGCGCCTCCACCTGAAATGTGAACCGCTCCCCGGAAACTGGGCGCGCGGCTAAAGTGGATTCGGCATCCTGAACGATTGAACGTGTGTTCCGATGTTGAAGTCAGGGCTTGAGGAGCGCCTTTTCCGCCAGGGCGACGGACTTGGCCATTGCCGCGGCCTTGTTAACGGTTTCCTGGTGCTCGGCGTCGGGATCGCTGTCGGCCACGATGCCCGCGCCGGCCTGGAGGAACACCTTCCACTGATCGCCATCGGGCTGGATGACCATCGTCCGAAGCGCGATCGCCATGTCCATATTGCCGGCGAAGTCGACATACCCGACCGCACCGCCGTACGGACCCCGCCGCGTCGTCTCCAGTTCATCGATGATCTGCATCGCCCGGATTTTCGGCGCGCCGCTGACCGTACCCACCGGCAGGCTGTAACGCAGCGCATCCCACGCCGAGACCCCATCCCGCAGCCGTCCGGTCACCGTCGAGGATATGTGCATCACGTGGCTGTAGTGCTCGATTTCCATCACGGCTGGCAGTTCGATGCTGCCGCTTCGCACCACGCGCCCGACATCGTTGCGCGCCAGGTCCACCAGCATGATGTGCTCGGCCCGTTCCTTGGGATCGGCCAACAGCTCGCGCTCAAGCTCCCGGTCCTCGGCCCCGCTCTGGCCGCGCGGCCGGGTGCCGGCCAGCGGGCGATTGGTCAGAACGCCATGCTCGACCCGGCAGAGAATCTCCGGGCTGGCTCCGACGAGCATCGCATCCTCGGCCTGAAGATAGAACATGTACGGCGAGGGATTGACCACGCGCAGCACACGGTAGATGTCAAAGGGATCGGCCTTCGTCGACAGATCGAACCGCTGTGAAGGCACCACCTGGAAGATGTCGCCCGCGCCGATGTACGCCTTGGCCCGTTTCACCGCCTCCTGATAGCCACCCTCGCCCAGGTTGCTCGTCGGCAGCTTGGGTGGAGGCGATTCCAGGTCCAGCGATGCCATCTTCAGTTCCGGCTCACCGGGCTGGGAGACCGCGGCCGTTTCCACGCGCCGCACCAGCCGATCCAGGTGCTCCACACCGGCTTCGTACTGCTCCTTGAGATCGCGCCCCGCTTCGATCGTCACGTGGGTGATCACCAGCAGCGTCTTCTGCACATGGTCGAACACCACCACATGCGGATAGAGGTGCATCTGCAAGTCCGGGAGCAGGCGGTCATCTTCCGGCGGCTGGTTGAGCTTGTCCGGCTCGAGATAGCGCACCGTGTCGTAGCCGGCGTATCCCACCCAGCCCCCGGTGAAGGAAGGCAGCACCCGGCCGCGCTTCTCCGGCAGCCGCGCCAGCTTCCAGCCATCCATCATCCGCTGCAATTCGCTCAGCGGGTCGTCGGTCGCCATCGTCCGACTGCTGGCTTGGCCCTGATCGTCGAAGGTTCGGATGGTCATCTCCCGGCCACGCGCGATCACCGCCATGGATGGCTGAGCGCCCATGAAGCTGAACCGCCCGATCTGGTCGCCACCGACGACTGACTCAAACAGAAAACTGGGCGCGGTCCGCGGATCGGGGCGGACGAGCCGGCGATACGCCAGAACCGGCGTCACCTCATCGCTCAAGAGCCGCCGAAACAGCGGAATCACCGTGCCTGGCTCGGCGGCCAGTTGGCGGAAGGTCTGAAAATCGGGCTGAACATCCATCACGCTAAGGGCAACCTGTGGTGTTGGGGGTGTCTTCGCCAAGAGGCTTTAAGCAATAGACGGGCGCTGGGCATCACGGATCAGTGACCCGGGTCCGGTTCGATATCGGCCCGTTCACCGGCCAGTTTCTTTTCGGCATAGCGTTTCATCCAGTTCTCCCAGGTCTTGCCCTCGGCGGTGTCCCTTCCGGAGAAGATGATCCGCATGATCCGCCGGGCCTCGATGGTCACCCGGCTTGCGCTCTGGCCCTGCCGTCCGGGGTTGGGAATGACGCGGACCCGCGCCGGCGGATGCTCGAAATGCCGATCATAAAGATAGCCCACGACCTGAGTTCCATCATTGAGCTCAAGCGTGACATCACCCCGATAGTCAAAGGCCGCCTCGACCGCCATGCGCAGCTTCTGCTCATCGCCGCACTCCAGCGTCCGGCCCTGAATCGATTGATCCTGATCATGTTCACTCATCGGGCCGACAGTCTAACCAATCCCTCCGCCGCGCGGCGATGTCGCCATGGCGTTGGTCCGGCCGGCCCGGGCGGCGTTTTCCGCGGCCCTTCCTGTCCGAGTCACCCGCCGAGTATCATGGTGCCGTGCAACCTGACGATGATTCGAGATTGCGATGGCTTCGTGAACGGCGCTTGCGGCCGGAGCGGGATTATTCGCTTGGGTTTGTCCGTGAGATGTTCAAAAGCCGGATCGAGCGGCCGTTTCATCAGCTTCAGGCGGTCAGCGAGGCTTGGATGCGGCTGGTTCCAGAAGACCTGCGGGCGTGTTGCCGGCTGGAGGGCTTGCAGCGTGGTGTCTTGCGGGTGCGGGTCGAGGGCAGTGCGCGGCTGTACACGCTGGACCGACTGCTCAAAAGTGGATTGGAGGCCCGGCTGAAGGATGAACTCAGGGGCATCCGCCTGAGCAGGATCGTGCTGCGCCAGGGCCCGCTTGAGCCCCAGGATCGGCCCGAGCGTCGTTCGGCCGCGCACAATGACCCATCGTAGCGGCTCGACGACCAATCCGACCGAACCTCGGCCAGCCGTGTCCGCTCGATCCGCCGGCACGGTGGCTTTTGACGGTTTTTCGCCTGACGATACAATGCTTGCCCGGTTTTCCGAGTTCCTGCGGGCGAGCCTGAAGGTTCGTTGGGTCCGGGGTGGGCCGGGTGCGGACCGGGAGCGCGGCTCGAATTTCGCGGCAACGCGTGCGACCACCGGCTTCCGGCCCAATCCGCGAGCAAGGCTTGACCGGAGGCAGCCCGCCGACCGATCCCGAGCGGCCCCGCCAGTGCTCGATTACACGCCAAACTGATTCTGGATCGAACTTTATAACCAGGTTTCGGGCCGGATGGAGCCGGCGGACTTTACCCGGACTTCTGTTCAAGCGATTTCGGCTCCGGCCTCGTTGGCTCCAGCGCTTGGCTCAACCGCCCAACGACCGGGCGATGACAGGCAACACACCCAAGGGAGAAATCCGCTTTCTCCGACTTTCATGGAAGGTAACTGACGCATGACCACGACCACCACGAACACCCAATCCGCCTCGTCCGGCAGCTCCACCCGGATGATCTACTACTTCGGCAAGACCCGTACCGACGGGACCATCAAGCAGAAGGCTCTGCTGGGCGGGAAAGGCGCCAATCTCGCCGACATGACCTCGATCGGCCTGCCCGTGCCGCCGGGCTTCACCATCACCACTGACGTCTGCGACCGCTACTACAAGGAAGGCGAGAAGCTGCCCCGCGGGCTTTCGGAAGAGATTCGCCAGAACATCGCGACGCTTGAAAAGGAACTGGAGAAGAAGTTCGGCGATACGAAGAACCCGCTGCTGGTCTCGGTTCGTTCAGGCGCCGCGGTCTCGATGCCGGGCATGATGAACACCATCCTCAACCTCGGACTGACCGATGAATCGGTCCAGGGACTGGCCAACGCGACCAAGAACCGACGCTTCGCCTACGACGCCTATCGCCGGTTGATCAACATGTTCGGCGATGTGGTGATGAATGTCGGTCACGAGCATTACGAAGATGCCTTTGATGAGATCAAGAAGAAGTACAACGTGAAGGTGGACACCGAGGTTCCCACCGAGGGCATGGTCGAGCTTTGCGAGGCGTACAAGGCGGTCTATCGCAAGTACACCGGCGAGGAATTTCCGCAGGATCCGATGGATCAGCTCACCAAGGCCATCGAGGCCGTGTTCAAGAGTTGGATGGCGCCCCGCGCGATCAAGTATCGGGATGTGGAAAACATCCGTGGCCTGCTGGGCACCGCCGTCAATGTGCAGTCCATGGTCTATGGCAACATGGGCGATGATTGCGGCACCGGCGTGGCCTTCACCCGCAACCCCTCGACAGGCGAGAACAAGTTCTACGGCGAGTTTCTCATCAACGCCCAGGGCGAGGATGTGGTCGCCGGCATTCGCACGCCGCTTCCCGTCGATGAGATGCCCAAGTGGAACGCGGAGGTTCATGAAGAGCTGCTCAAGATCAAGGATACGCTCGAAGCCCACTACAAGGAGATGCAGGACATCGAGTTCACGATCGAGAAAGGCACGCTCTTCATGCTCCAGACGCGCACGGGCAAGCGCACGGGCCCCGCGGCCGTGCGGATCGCCTGTGAGATGGTTCGCGAGGGGCTGGTCGATCAGACCACCGCGCTCAAGCGCATTCCGGCCAAGGACCTGGTCCAGCTTCTGCTGCCGCGCTTCGACCCCAAGGCCAAGGCCAAGGCCGATGTGCTCTGCAAGGGTCTGCCCGCTTCGCCGGGCGCCTCGGTGGGCAAGCTGGCGTTCACGGCGGATGAGGCCGTCGAGCGTGCCCATGCCGGTGAGCAGGTGCTGCTGGTGCGTAAGGAAACCAGCCCCGAAGATATCGAGGGCATGCACGTGGCCGCGGGCATTCTCACCAGCACCGGCGGCATGACCAGTCACGCCGCCGTGGTGGCGCGTGGCTGGGGACGGTGCTGCGTCTCGGGCGCCGGCGAGATCACGATCGATGAGAAGGGCCGCAAGATCACCATCGGTGACAAGACCTTCAAACATAACGACACGCTATCCATCGATGGCTCGACCGGTGAAGTGATGGCCGGTTCGATCGAGACGGTGGCGCCTTCACTGTCCGGTGACTTCGCGCAGGTCATGGAATGGAGCGACAAGCTCCGCAAACTCAAGATTCGCACCAACGCCGATACGCCCGAGGATGCCCAGCGCGCCCGTGATTTCGGCGCTGAGGGCATCGGCCTCTGCCGCACCGAGCACATGTTCTTCAAGGAAGACCGGATCGTGGCGATGCGCGAGATGATCCTGGCCGATTCGCGCGATGCCCGGCAGAAGGCGCTGGACAAACTGCTGCCCTATCAGCGCGATGACTTTGTCGGCATCTTCACCGCGATGAACGGGCTGCCGGTGACCATCCGCCTGATCGATCCGCCGCTGCACGAGTTCCTGCCGCACGATGAGCCGCAGCAGAAGGAACTGGCCAAGATTCTCGGATTGCCGCTGGAGAAGGTGAAGAACCGCGTTTCGGCCCTGCACGAATCCAACCCCATGCTCGGCCACCGAGGCTGCCGGCTGTGCGTGACCTATCCGGAAATCCTGGTCATGCAGGTCACCGCGATCGTGGAAGCCGCAATCATCTGCCTGGGCAACAAGGTCGATCCCAAGCCCGAGATCATGATCCCGCTGGTCAGCGTCGATGCCGAGCTCAAGTCGCTTCGCGCCTTGGCGGAGAAAACCATCGAGAACGTCCGCAAGGCCAAGAGCTTCAACGGCAGGCTGGACATTCCCATCGGCACGATGATCGAAATCCCCCGCGCGGCGTTGACCGCCGACCAGATCAGCCAGCACGCCGATTTCTTCAGCTTCGGCACCAATGACCTCACGCAGCTTACCTTCGGCTTCAGCCGCGACGATGTGAACACGTTCCTGCCCCACTATCTGACGCAGGAACTTCTGCCGGTCGATCCGTTCCAGACGCTCGATGCCACGGGTGTGGGCCAGCTCGTGCAAATGGGCACGGAGAAAGGCCGCAAGGGCAAGGCGGCCCTGAAGGTGGGCATCTGCGGCGAGCACGGCGGCGATCCTGAATCGATCCGCTTCTGTCACGACACCAGGCTCGACTATGTCAGTTGCTCGCCGTTCCGCGTTCCCATCGCCCGCCTGGCCGCGGCGCAGGCGACGCTTGCCTGAGCAAGCCGCCATGTCCACGCGGGCCGGGAGCCCAGTGCGATTGCCCAGCGAACGGTTCACAACAACTTGATCACTGTGAAACCCCGCTCTCCATGGAGCGGGGTTTTACTTTGGACTACCCAAAGACCATCGCCGAACAAAAACGAATCGATTGCACCTGGCAAACCTTTCAGTTGCCACACCAAGCAATCCCACGGAGCGTGTTATCCCATGATCAACCAGCGGACGCGTCCGAATACCATGCGATGGGTGCCGATTCCGCACAAACTTGACCTGCTCATCAACAAGGCTATCGTTTTACAGGTAAGGGCATTTTTTAAGGTCTTTCGCCTGTTGTGTACATTGACGGTTCGCCGTCATGGACTCGCCGCCGTTCGGCCGCTTGACTCACGGAACAAGGACCATCGAATCGAAAGGATCACATCATGCTTCAATGGGCCGCCGCATTCTTCATCATCGCCATCATCGCCGCGGTGTTTGGCTTCACCGGCATCGCCGGGGCCGCGGTGGACATCGCCAAGATCCTTTTCTTTGTTTTTCTGGTGCTGTTCGTGCTGTCGCTGCTTGCCGGACTGGTACGCGGACGGCGGTAGCCGGGCGATCCCTCACGCCCTGACTCGATTGAAACCGCCAAACCTGATAAGGAGCAAAACATGACTCGACTCTGGATCATCCTGTGTATTGGCCTATTCACCTTCTCCGTGACCATGGCCGGCTGCAACACCATGCGCGGCGCGGGAGAGGATGTGGAAAGCGCCGGCGAAGCCATTCAGGATGCGGCCGACTGACCTCGTGCTCCCGTAGCCTGAAACGGTCATGTAATGAACCGGCCCGTGGTGCGTTGGCCCCTCATCGGCGGCGGAAGGCTGTCGATTCATTAACGCGGAGTGACCATGGGCCACCTCACCCCATCGCAGTTCGAGCAGTTCACCGAAGAAGGCTACATCATCATCCGGGAAGCTTTCGATCCAGACTTCGCGCGGCGTTGGACTCAGCGGGCATGGGATCGGCTGGGATACGACCCGCAATACCCTTCCACCTGGGCCGAAGCCCGCATCCACATGCCGACACTCGAGCGTCGCGATGTTCCCGATATCGCGCCCGATGTCTGGCTTGCCGTCTGTGAGCTGCTCGGTGGTGAAGAGCGGATCAAGGCGCCGTTCGTCTGGTCGGATGCGTTCATCGTCAATCTTCGCGAAGGTGCGGATGATCCGTGGCAGGCCCCGCACGAGCGAAAGGCCGGCTGGCACAAGGATGGCGACTTCTTCCGTCATTTTCTCGACTCACCCGAGCAGGGCCTGCTGACGATCGTGCTCTGGTCGGATGTCGTCCATCAGGGTGGCCCGACGTACATCGCTCCGCAATCCATCGGCCTGATCGCCCGGTATCTGGCCGAGCATCCGGAAGGCCGATTGCCCAATGAATTCCCGATCGCTGAATTGATCGATCAGTGCGATCATTTCGTCGAGGCCACGGGTAACGCCGGCGATGTGTACCTGATGCATCCTTACATGCTCCATACGGTCAGCCAGAATGTCCTCCGGCGGCCCCGCTTCATCACCAACCCGCCGGTTCAACTCAATGAGCCGATGAACTTCAACCGCCCGGACCCGGAATCGTTCTCGGCCGTGGAACGCGCTGTGCTTCGCGGCCTGGGCAGGGAACGCCTGGATTTCAAGCCGGCAGCGCCACGCGAGGCGGTCGTGCCCGAGCGCATCAAACGACAGGCACGAATGCTTGAAGAGGAGAAAGCCCGGCTCGCTGCGCGAGGCGGTAAGTAGAAACCCGGATCGCGTACAATGCCCGGCCCCGATTCGGCGGCCAGCATCACATGAATCAACGACCCAACATCGTCCTGATCTTCGCCGACGACCTTGGATACGGCGATCTGTCCTGCCTCAATCCCGAAGGCCGAATCCCCACGCCCCATCATGACCGACTGGCTCGCGAAGGCGTGACACTGGCCGACTGCCACGCCAATTCATCAGTCTGCACACCGTCGCGCTACGGCCTGATGACGGGCCGGTATGCCTGGCGGACCTGGCTCAAGCGGGGCGTCCTGACCGGCTACTCCCCGCCCCTGATCGACGCCGGCCGTACGACCCTGGCCTCACTGCTGCGCCAGGCGGGCTATCGAACCTCCTGCATCGGTAAGTGGCACCTTGGCCTTGGCTGGACAACCCTTGACGGCTCGGCCCTTTTCCGTGAGCGCGGCGACGAGCCTGCCTTGGATTTCACACAACCGCTGGATTCGGGACCGCACACGCTGGGCTTTGATGAATCGCTGATCCTGCCCGCCTCGCTGGATATGGCCCCCTACTACTTTGTCGAGAACGGCATGGTCGTGGATCAGCCGGGACGTACCGTTGGCGCATCGCCCCGGCCGAACTTCCACCGGGCCGGGCCAGCGGGCGATGGTTTCGAGCACGAGACCTGCCTGCTGGAGCTGACGAGACGGGCCGAGGCGTTCATCGATCACGCCGCGCGGGATCACGAGCCGTTCTTCCTCTATTTTCCAACCACCAGCCCGCACACCCCTCATGTGCCCCGCGCCCCGTTTCGAGGCAAGAGCCGGGCGGGCGTCTATGGCGATTTCGTCGTCGAGCACGACTGGTCCGTCGGTCAGATTCTTCAGAGCCTGGATCGACACGGGATCGCGGACAACACACTGGTCATCGCCACCAGCGACAACGGCGCCCACATGCGCGATCCCAAATCAAACTTCGATCTCTTCCGCGATTTCGGCCACCGCTCCAATCACATCTATCGTGGCCAGAAGTCCGATGCCTGGGATGGCGGACACCGCGTTCCCTGCCTGATGCGCTGGCCCGGGACCATCGCCGCCGGTTCGACTTGCGATCAACTCACCAGTCTGACCGACCTGCTCGCCACCTTCGCCGAGCTGACCGATCAATCCATGCCCGAAGAAGCCGGGGAGGACAGCGTCAGCATGTTGTCCCTGCTGACCGGCCAGAACTTTCAACCGGCTCGGAATTCGGTGATCCATCATTCCATCACCGGGCAGTTCGCCATCCGTGACAGCCGCTGGAAGCTGATCGAGTGTCGTGGTTCCGGCGGTTGGAGTCTTCCGGAACAGGATGTCCCCGCGGATGATCCGGCGGGGCAGCTCTATGACATGCTGGAAGACCCCGGGGAACAACGCAATCTTTACGCCGAACGTCCCGACATCGTCGAGCGATTGGGCTCACAACTCAACGCCCAGCGAGGCGATGCGCACCTGGGTTGAACCTGACCGCTGAATCGAACAGGAAAGGGATCTATCAACACCGCCGCGCTCCTGAACCAGACAGCAATCGTGGTCTTTACCGGCATTGATCCGACATGAACGAGCAATCACTCAAGATCGAAACATTCCCACCGCCCCGATTGACCGCACCCAGATTCAATGTGTTGGCCGACCGGCTGCGCGTGGACCTTGCACAACCCGATGCCCAGGCCGACGTTTCTCGAATCCTCTTCGGCGGCGACTGGGCCGCGGTTCGGGAATTTACCGAGATATCCCAGACCGACCCCAAGACTCTGTACGGTTCACTGCTCGCGGCGATCGGGGCCGCGAACCTGGCGGTGGTCAATCTCGAGTGCCCGCTGGGTGGTGAAGACCCCATCATCAAGGATGGGCCCAATTTTCGCTGTGATTTGGGCTGCGCCGCCGCGCTGGCCGGGGCCGGGTTCCAAATCGCGACCCTGGCCAATAACCATATCTTCGACCAGGGGCTCAGCGGGCTGGTCTCCACGCTTCAATCCTGCCGCGATGCCGGGCTTGAAACAGTCGGCGCGGGGCTCGACCTCGATCAGGCAGCCCGACCGATCGTCCGTGATGTGGGAGGCACCCGGGTCGGCATGATCGCCCTGGCCGACGCCGAGGAAGGCCTGGCGGATCAAGGCCGAGGCGGAGCAGCGCCCATCTTCGATGTGAACGTACTCGACCGCTGTCGATCCGCCCGGGGGAAGTGCGATCTACTCGTGGCCATTGTTCACGGGGGCAAGGAGTATGCTCCATATCCATCCCCGTACTGGTATCGCCAGGTTCTGGCCCTGGTCGATGCGGGCGTGGATGCCATCATCGGCCATCACCCTCATGTGCCCCAGGGGGTGACGATCGCGCACGCCCGTGATGGCCGCGCGGTCCCGGTGGTCTTCAGCACGAGTAACTTCGTCTTCCCGCCACGCATGCCCACTGAGGTGTCGTCGGCGTGGATGAATCTGGGCTACATGGTGCAGCTTGGTCTCGAAGGCGGTTCGATCCGGTCCGTCGAACTTCTGCCCTACCGGATCGATGCGCCACGCGGCATTGATGGCCTCGAAGGTGATGCCATTGATTCATTCAAACGTTTCATGGATGAACTGTGCCGCCCGCTTGCTGATCCCGACGAGGTCGAAACGTGGTTCGGCGCAAGCGCGGATTACTTCTGGGAGCACGAATGGCGCAAGCGCATCGAGGGACTGACGGCCAAGATGTGCCGTGATGACCCGGCAGGATTGCGGCACGGCCGAAGCCACTTTCACAGTCTGGCCCACAGCACGCTCATCGACCGCGTGATCACACGAAAACAAAGCGGCATCTACGGTCAGGCCCCGAAGGCACAGCAGGATGCGCTGGCGGACTGGATGGCCGGTCGCTGGCCGGTGGAGTCCGGTCAGCTCAAGCCTGGACGCGTATCCAGCGTTCAAAAGCAATGATCCAGTCGCCCGTCTTGCATCCCCCTGCTTGAGGCACGGGCAATGCTCCAAGACGATCCGAACAGAAAAGGACCGTGATGCCTGCTTGCATTATGACGCGTGTTCGGACATTCTGCACCATCATGGATCGCTCGAAATCCGGCTACCGAAGTCAAGTGGTGATCTGGCTGGCCTGCTATCTGCTTCTGATCCTTGCCCCCCTGCTGGTGGCATGGATCGGACACCCGGAGCCATCCCGAGGTTTCTGGATCGAGTTCGGCGTCGGCCTCGGCTTCGTGGGCATGGCGATCATGGTCTTGCAGTTCGTCCTCACCGCCCGGGTACCGGGCGTCGCCACGCCCTTTGGCACCGATGCGATGCTTCAGTTTCATCGCCAGGCCGGATTCACGGCCTATCTATTCATCCTGGCCCATGCCCTGATCCTTCTTGTCTCCAATCCCGAATATCTGAGCTTCTTCGACCCCAGGATCAACGCTCCCCGCGCCATGGCCCTGGTCACCGTCCTGATCATGCTGACCTTGCTCATCGTGCTCACCATCAGTCGGACATGGTTCCGGATCACCTATGAATGGTGGCGGCTCAGCCACGGCGCAATGGCCCTGGGGGTGGCCATGATCGGCTTGGGCCATATCCTGATGGTCGGCTTCTATATTTCCAGCTTCTGGAAGCAGGCTTTCATGGTGCTGATGACCGGTGCGGGCATCTCGTTGCTGCTGTTTTCACGGGTCATCAATCCGCGCTTGATGTTGAAGCAGCCCTATCGCACCGTCGAGATTCATCAGGAGGCCGATCGGATATGGACCCTGGCCCTGGAACCGGTCGGTCATTCCGGGCTCAAGTTCCAACCCGGCCAGTTCGTCTGGCTGACTCTGGGCGATCAACCCTACTCCCTGCAGCAACATCCTTTTTCCCTGGCATCCAGCGCCCAGCGCCGAGATCAATACCTGCTGACGATCAAGGCACTGGGCGATTTCACCGAATCGATCCGCAGGGTTCAACCCGGCACATCCGCCTGGCTGGAGGGTCCATACGGAGCCTTCACGCCCGACCAGCGGCCCGGAATCGATGCGGTGATGATCGCCGGAGGTATCGGCATCACACCGATCATCAGCATACTGCGCACCCTGGCTGATCGTGATGATCCGCGCCGGCTGGTTCTGATTTATGGCGCGGTTCGGCTCGATGCGATGGCGTTCATATCCGAAATCGAAACGCTCAAGGAGAGGTTGAACCTGACATTCATCCCGGTGCTGGAGCATCCGCCGGAGGACTGGCATGGAGAAACCGGCCGCATCAACGAATCGATCATGGATAAGTACATGCCCCCCGTTTCCGAAACCGTCGAGCATTTCGTGTGCGGGCCCGAACCGATGATGGACCTCGTCGAGAGCTACCTGAACCAGCGCGGTGTGCCGATCCGTAAGCTGCATTCCGAACGGTTCAAGATCGTCTGAGCCATGCCGGGACCGGATACGCTCCACAAGCATGCAGGATTCACCATGCAACACATCTTCGTCCGACGATTGATGATCCTTATCGCCCTGATCGCACTGATCGCCGTGCTGTTCTTCGCCATGCGCGGCTGAACACCGTCACGGGCGGCGGCCTGGCTACGGAACAAAGGGAAGGGCGACCGGCAGAACGATCCGGTAGCCCAGCAGTACCAGCACCAGCGCCAGGGCCGCCAGCAAACCACCCACTTTGGCGAGCTCGCGGATCGGTACGCGATCCGTGCCGTACGCCAGCGCATTGGGCGGAGTCGAAACCGGCATGGCCATGGCGAACGAGCAGGCCAGGGCCACCAGAATCACCATCTTGCCCTGGTCCGCGACGGAAAGCCCCAACACGATCGGCACGAGCATCGCCGCCGTCGCCGTATTGCTGATGAACGTTGAAAGCAACATCGCCGTAATCATCAAACCCGCGACCACAAGGATGGCCGGCGCTTCATCAAACCGAATCGACTCGGTCACCCGCATGAGTTCGGTTCGGCTCAGGGCCACGCCCAGCGCCAAGCCTCCCCACATCAGGATCAGGACCGGCCATTGGATCGACTTGATCTCATCTCGACCGACAAGACCCGTGACCACAAGCATCAGAACCACGATCAGCGCCACAACCCCATCGGCGACGCCATGCAGCCCGCTGGTCATCCACAGCAGGATGGCCAGGCCCAGAATCGCCAGAGTTGCTCGGGCTTTGCGGTCGAGCTTTCCCTTCGATTCCTTCCGATCCGGCAACGCCCCGGTTCCGGGTCGATACATCCAGAAGAGCAGCAACCCGGCGATGGCCAGCATGATCACAACCAGTGGCATCGCCATGATCACCCAGCGGAAGAACGTCATGTCGTAGCCGGCATCCTGCAAAGCGCCCATCGCGATCGCGTTGGGCGGTGTGCCGATCGGCGTGCCCAGGCCGCCGATATTGGCGCCCATCGCCACCGCCAGCACCAACGGTATCCCCGCCTGTCCCTCCCGTTCGCTCTTGCCCGATCGGGCGCCGATCACCGCCAGCATCATGGCCGTCGTGGCGGTATTGCTCATCCACATCGAGAACAGGGCGGTCGTGCCCATCACCGCGTAAACCAGGAGCAACGGTCGCGCAGCCAGTGGCTGGAAGACCCGGCGGGCGATCACTTCATCCACACCGTGATGCGACAACGCTGCGCTCAAAACCAGCCCGCCGAAGAACAGCATCATGATGTTGGAGGCAAAGGGATCGAGAAACGCCTGCGCGGCGATCCCACCCTCACCCGCCAGACCGCCATCTTCGGCCAGCAGAAGAACCGAAACCACCACAACACCCAGCGAAGTGGCATAGAGCGGGATGACCCGGCCGGCCCAGAAAAACGCCGCCACGACGAAAATGGTCGTTGCGCGGCGGCCGAGTTCACCAACCTCCGAAGGCAGAAGCCAGTAAGCGCCCGCCGCGCATCCAGCGGCGGCGGCCATGATCATCCATCGAGCCATCGAATCCAGAATAGATGACTCGGCGCGTTGGTCAACCCCGATGCCAGCGCAGGACGCTCTGAATCATTCAGCAGAACCACCGGCCGCGTCCGGGATTCGCCCTCGCCGATCGGTCCGGAAGCCTCGCTCGATGCCGACTCGACAGCCTCGTCGACGGCACCATCGATCACGGCGCTGGTTTCGACCGGCGGTTCAAGGTGGCGGGGTGTGTCGCGTGGATCCCACATCGGGCCGGGGGTCAGCATCGCCGAGATCACCACCGACCAGATGGCCATGACGTTGATCAGAATGTTCATGGATGGGCCCGATGTGTCCTTGAACGGATCACCGACCGTATCGCCCACCACCGTGGCCGCGTGGCTTTCCGAGTGCTTGCCGCCCTCGTTGCCCTCCTCGACCCATTTCTTGGCGTTGTCCCATGCCCCGCCGCTGTTGGCCATCAACAGGGCGAGGGTCACACAACTGATCAGCGCGCCCATGAGCATCCCGGCCAACGCCTCGGCCCCAAGGATGAAGCCCACGGCCAGCGGCATGCCGACGGCCAGCATCGAAGGCCAGATCAGTCGTTTCATGGCGCCGTCGGCCGCGATGGCGACACAGCGTTCGGAGTCCGGCCGCCCGGTGCCTTCCAGGATGCCGGGAATCTCCCGGAACTGCCGCCGAATCTCCTCGATCATGTCGAATGCGGCACCGCCGACCGCGCGCATGGTGATCGCCCCATTGAGAAACGCGGTCATGCCACCGAGAAAGGCACCGGCCAGCACCAGGCTCTTGTCCATGCTCACGACAAAGTCGATGTATTCGCTTTCCATGCTGTTGATGAACGCTTTGGTCATCGTCAAGGCCGCCAGGCCCGCAGCGCCGATGGCAAAGCCCTTGCCGATCGCCGCGGTCGTGTTGCCCACCGAGTCGAGCTTGTCGGTGATCTTGCGCGTCTGCTCGCCCATCTTGCTCATCTCGGCAATGCCGCCGGCGTTGTCGGCGACCGGACCGTATGCATCGATCGCCATCGTGATGCCGATCGTCGCCAGCATGCTCACCGCCGCGATGCCGATGCCGTACTCCGCCGCCATCACATAGCCGCTGACGATGATCGCAACGATCACCAGCACCGGAGCCACCACCGACTGGAGACCCACGGCGAATCCGTTGATGATGACCGTCGCCACACCCGTGCGCGCCGATCGGCCGATCATGCGGACCGGCGGTCCCCCGGTGTAATACTCGGTGATCAGGCCGATCAGCACGCCGCCGAACGAGCCGATCAGCACCGTGCCCCAGACGCCCAGCTTCATGCCCATGATCTGGGTGATGGCCAGCGAAGCGAGGATGAACAGCCCCGCCGCCGTAAGCGTGCCGACGCGAAGCGCTGTGGCCGGTTGCATGGCGGAAACGAATCGCACCACGGAAATTCCGACCAGCGAACAGACCAGCCCGATGGCGGCCATGGAAAGGGGCAGGAACATGAGCATGGTCCGGGCCTGCTCTTCCGTGGGATCGCCACTGAAGAGATTCAGCGCGCCGACCATGGTCGCGGCGATGATCACCGTGGCGATCTGCGAGCCGCAGTAGCTCTCAAAAAGGTCCGAACCCATGCCCGCCACATCACCGACATTGTCGCCGACGTTATCGGCAATGACGCCGGGGTTTCGGGGATCGTCTTCGGGGATGCCCGCCTCGATCTTTCCAACCAGGTCAGCGCCGACATCGGCCGCCTTGGTGAAA
The DNA here is from genome assembly GCA_020831765.1 of Phycisphaeraceae bacterium. Taxonomy (GTDB): domain Bacteria; phylum Planctomycetota; class Phycisphaerae; order Phycisphaerales; family Phycisphaeraceae; genus JAFIFY01. The sequence goes on from JAFIFY010000142.1 coordinate 16,052, forward strand.
ATGCCACCGCCCACGCGGTAGAACAGTGCGACGATGGAAGCACCCATCGCAAAACCTTCGATCGCATGAGCCGCCTCGGCCGCCTTGTCCAGTTCGACGGTGCTGATAAAGGCCAGGTAGAGCCCGCCGATGCCCAATAGGCCCAGCGACGCGACCGTCAGCCCCATCACGGAGCCACCAGCGAACGCCAGGGAGAGGGCAGCGCCCGGACCGCGATCCCGGGCGGCCAGCGCGGTTCGGACATTGGCCTTGGTCGCGGCATACATGCCGATCCAACCGGCCAGCGCCGAACAGATCGCGCCCGTGAAGAACGCCACCGCCGTCACCCAGCCCAGGGGCGAAAGCCAGACCGCCACCCCGATCAGCACCGTAAACAACGCACCCACGCGAAGTTCACGCCACATGAAGGCCATCGCGCCGCGGTGAATCTGCCCGGCGATATCCGCGACAACCCCGTCGCCTCCATCATTCTTCATGATGCCCCGGAAAATCCACCACGCCGCGGCCAAGCCCACCACGCCCATCAGTGGCACCAGAATCACGGTACCCGTTCCTATTTCCACGGTGTCGGCACTCCTTTTGTCTTCCCGAAGATCGTCAGGTTCATCCGCCCCAAGCGCTTCCGGCGTGATCGGCTCGCATCAATACGCCTGTACGCATCCTGTACAAGTCCAAACTCAACGCGAAAGCGAGTCGAGCCATCATTCATAGGACTTATATAAACCGTCGGCCCAATGGTTTCAAGTTCTGCACTAAGCGGCCGGCCTGGATTCGAAACTAAGTTCCACGGTGGACTTGCGGGGCCGCGAACCGATCGCCGCTCATCACGGACATTCTGAACGACTTGGCAAAATTCAGCAAACGGGGCAGCTAAAACGTACGTCCGACCTGAGAGATTGGAGTCGGACATACAAAAACACTACTAGGTCCGGTGTGTGTCGCAGCTTTCGGCCGTGCTGGGCCTGCCAACCTCTTGCACCGTCCGGAACTTCCGAGCAGAGTTCTGACCATTTGGATAAACTTCACCCTCAAATATCCTTTTACCCCCCTGAACACCCAACCGCTCCCAGGAGGTCACCATCAATGGTTCCCAGTCTCGACGAGAAGCTCGAATTGATCTATCAGGAGGTCCTGCACCGCAATCCCGGCGAAGCCGAATTTCATCAGGCGGTTCGAGAAGTGCTCGAGACGCTGGGCCCGGTTCTGGGTAAGTACCCCGAATTCGCCGATCGAAAGATCATCCAGCGCATCTGCGAGCCGGAGCGGCAGATCATCTTCCGGGTGCCATGGCAGGACGACAAGGGCGAGGTCCACATCAACCGCGCCTTCCGCGTCGAGTTCAACAGTGCGCTGGGCCCCTACAAGGGCGGCATGCGCTTCCATCCGTCGGTGTACCTGGGCATCATCAAGTTCCTGGGTTTCGAGCAGATATTCAAGAACGCGCTGACGGGCATGCCCATCGGCGGCGGCAAGGGCGGCAGCGACTTTGATCCCAAGGGAAAGAGCAGCGATGAGATCATGCGTTTCTGCCAGAGCCTGATGACCGAGTTGTATCGTCATCTGGGCGAATACACCGATGTGCCGGCCGGCGACATCGGCGTCGGGCAGCGCGAGATCGGTTACATGTTTGGCCAATACAAGCGCATCACGAACAAGTATGAATCGGGCGTGCTCACGGGTAAGGGCCTGGCCTGGGGCGGCAGCCGCGCCCGAACCGAGGCCACGGGATACGGCACGGTCTACTTCGCCCAGGAGATGCTCAAGACCCGGGGCGAATCCCTCGATGGCAAGACGTGCGTGGTCTCGGGATCGGGCAACGTGGCCATTTACGCCATCGAGAAGATCATGCAACTGGGCGGCAAGGTCATCGCCTGCTCGGATTCCAACGGCGTGATCCTTGATGAGGAGGGACTCGACCTGGAGTTGGTCAAGCGCATCAAGGAAGTGGACCGTCGCCGCATCAGCACCTACGCGCAATCACGGAAACACGCTGTATACCGCGATGGCGGCAATATCTGGGCGATTCCCTGCCAGGTGGCCCTGCCCTGTGCCACCCAGAATGAACTCAACGGCAAGGATGCGCGTAATCTGGTCAAGCAGGGCTGTATCGCCGTTTCGGAGGGTGCGAACATGCCGACCACGCCGGAGGGTATCCGCATCTTCCTGGATGCCGGCATCGCTTACGGGCCGGGCAAGGCCGCCAATGCCGCCGGCGTGGCCACCAGTGCCCTGGAGATGCAGCAGAACGCCAGCCGCGACTCCTGGACCTTTCAATACACCGAGCATCGGCTTCACCAGATCATGGTCGATATCCACAAGACCTGCCACGAAACCGCCGAGGAATTCGGAGCGCCGGGCAACTATGTCATCGGCGCCAACATCGCCGGATTCCTGAAGGTGGCAAGGGCCATGGTCGCCATGGGGCTGATCTGATCGCGCCAGGTCAGTCCAGCCATCCATGCACACCACGGACGTTTCCGCGGCCGCGCGATGCACAGCGCGACCGTGGTTCACGCGAAAATCGGGCTCAATGCCAGCGCCGCCCAGCCGATCACAAAGACAATGCCCGCCACCGGGGTCAGGCGCATCGGAGCGCGGATGCCGGTCAAGGCGAAGCAGTACATCGAGCCGCTGAACAGAACGATGCCGCAGGTGAAGGCGATCGCCGCGGTCATGGCCGCGGGCCCGCCGAATTGCGCCATCGCGATCGCGGCGAACAGAATGCCCATCGAATGGACAACCTGATAACGCATGCCGACCTCGAGCATCGGCAGACGATCACGAGGCAGGCGCTTCTCCAGCAGGTGGGCACGCGCGCCCCCGAAAGCCACGGCGATCAGTGCCGAAAACGCGCCGATTGACATGAACAACGGGTCCATCACACTCGACTCCCTGCGGGCGGTTAAGCCTTTTGCCCGAATACACGGCATCGAACAGCGCGGAATGAACGATCCGGTCACTTTCGCGCGGCGGTCACAATCAACAGACTCCATGGCCCGGCATCACCGGGCTTGGACCCGACATGCGTTGCGCGGCCGCTGGGCCTCGATCCGCCGGGTACGCGATTCAAGATCAGCCAGTCGTTGGGCGGTGATCGATCGCTGTATGCGCGGGAACAACTCACGTTCCTCCCAGCGAATATGGGCCTCCAGGGCAGTGCCCAATTCGTGGAGCTTTTGACCATCGGGCTTGTCATCATGACGTTTGTCAAGCACACGATCCACGATTTCGGAGATTCGATCGTGTTCGTCCAGAAGACGTCGATGATCGGCAACCGAGATCAACTCGGGCAGGAGCAGCTCTTCATCGTTGAAATGCGGCTGAATCTCACGCTGCCACGCCTCAGCGAAATCGGCGACGACCTGACGCTGGGAAGCTGAATCGGCATCGCGCGCTTCCTTGAGATGCTTGGCCTGAACCAGTCCCGCGTAATGGTCGCGACTGAACGGAGCCAGAGCCTCGTGTCTGGGCAGGGGCGGGTTCACGTATTCGGGCACATCGAATCTCCTTGGGATGCTTGGGTGGAACCGGTATCGATCATCAACGCAGCGCATCGCAGCTGCCCGGTCGTGTGCCTGTCCAACAGGTCACGGATGGTGGATTGGGCGAAGCGCTGCTGAATCATGGCCAGGGCATCATCGATCTGTTGATGCATGGGGCAAAGGCACGCTCCATGCGCTTCGATGCCCAGTGGGCAGGCTCGCAGGCGCTCGATCGGGTCGATGGCCTGGATCACTTCCAGGACCGTAAGCTCGGCGGGGTCGCGGCGAAGGGTAAAGCCACCCTGACTGCCTCGCCTCGCCGAGAGGATGCCCGCCCTGGCCAGGCCCTGAAGCACCTTGACCAGATATCCCGATGCGGCATGGGTAGCCTGAGCAATGTCGCGAACCTTTCGCGGCGTGCTTGGCTCCCGGGCCATCCAGATCACGGCCCGGAGGGCATATTCAGCGGCATCGGAAAGTAACTTCATAACAGGATACACCAATCTTCAGGTCACG
>JAFIFY010000171.1 GCA_020831765.1 Phycisphaeraceae bacterium
CAATATCCGGGCTTTTGGCAAATCATTCAGACATGCTTATGGCATCTGACGAGATACTGCCATGTTACATACCATAGAAAGTTGGGTAAAAAACATTCTGATTCAGAGAAATTTTTTGAGTACAAATTTGACAATACGGAAAGATCAGGTAGGCTAGAACGTGGCGGCAAGGCTCGCGGGGTTCATGGTCGAATCCGACGCGATTGAGTTTCGGGCCTGGTGACCAGAAAACGCCGTCAGGTATCTCAGAAGGCCCGTTCAAAAACTGCGTTCGCTCAATGGGCGGCATGGTCCGCACGGTGCTATTTTTTTCTTTTTTTGGAGTGTTGTGATGAAGACTGGTAGGCTTTTTGCAGGTTTAGCGATGGCGGGCATTCTGTCCGGCGGGACGACCTTCGGGCAGATTCTCGTCGAGGATTTCAACAGCGGGGAGTTCGTCCCCGGCAGTTCCCGGGTGATTTCGGATAACGCCTACTCATGGGACGGCCCTGGAGATTCGTTGGGCGGCTGGACCGTGGTGGAAGGATGGTACAGTGAGGGGCCGGCACCCGCCGGGTATCCCATCCGGCTGGACGGCAGCGCCACGATGTCAATGAACTCCGTCATCATCGGGGCGAACAATGTCGATGGCGGCTCTTGGACATCCACGGACGGTAACATTGGCGGCTACCACCAGCGCTATAACGATGTGCCCAAGGGTGCCTGGACCTACACGACCGAGTTGACACCGGAAATGGGTGGTGCCCGCGATGCCGATGGCAACGCGTTGGCCTTCACCGTCATCTACGATGCCGAGTTGATCGGCTACAACAGTGGAATCATCGAGCTTGACAGTGGAGGAACGCCCACGGGTGCGACCCAGCCTGGCCGCGGATGGGTGGGGTCGATCTCGGCGAGTCTCGTATTGGATGGCCAGAGCCACAACGCCGACAGCCCGATCTTCGTCTGGAAAGACAACCAGCACCACAGTAACCAGAACCTGCCCCCCGAATACTTCGATGTCAGCGAGTTCCAGCCGGCAGCGACCACTCTGGGAGCGGCAGACGCCTGGGGTTGGGCTTGGGAGTATTCCTGGTTCGACACCGATGACTCGGCCCCCTCGGCCGTGCGCGGCGTCACGCCCGGTGTGATCGAGCAGACCGTGGGTAACGGCGAAACCATCGAATTTCGTGCCCGTGTCGGCCGCACCGACTTTCCAGGGCGCGCCGGTGGTGAATGGCACTACATGGCACTGGGCATGGACAATCTGAAGATCGTCGCCCTCGAGGCCGGAGACGTGAACGGGGATCTTCAGGTCGATATCGATGATGCATCTGTCTTGCTCACCAACTTCGGGACGACCTCTGGTGCGACCTGGACGGATGGTGATTTCAACGGTGACGGCGCAGTCGATATCGACGATGCCAGCCTCCTGCTGGGCAACTTTGGCACATCGTATTCTTCTCCGGCCGCCGGTGAGATCGAAGTGACGATCGATGTTGCCAACAAGCAAGTGATCATCGAGGCCAATGAGGTTGCGTTGCTCCGCCTTGAGGATCCATCGGGCAACATCATCAGCTATGACCCGGCGGTTCCGTTCAGCACGGTGAACCCGGTGACCCCGACTCTGGTCGGTGAATTCATGCTGGGTGACTTCATCACAGGCACGGCGGTGATCGGTTTTGAGAACTTTGAGAACCAGGAAGTGATCATCGGCCACCAGCTTCTGGGCCAGGACCGAATTGACAACACATTCATCCTGATCCCAGAGCCGGCCAGCTTGGCTCTGCTGGGGCTGGGTGGACTGGCTCTGCTCCGCCGCCGCGCGGCGTAAATCGAACCTGCCCCCAGTGCGGGACGATCAGGCCCGCTGACAACTGAATAGAACCTCAGACAGCCCACCCGGGTAAACCTCGGGTGGGCTGTATTTTGGCCTCTGAGGGGAGCCGCTACTGGCCCGGGGCCGCGGTCGGGAGTCAATCAGCCTGCGGACCCTGATCTCCCCTGACCGATCTCGTTCCGCGGGCGGCGTGGTGGGATGCGATGTGGTACCACTGGCACCCGTTCAGAGAGAAAAACAAGGTCACAGGCCCGTACCGCCCAATCTCGAACGCGCCGTAATGACCCGCACCCCTCCGCAACGCCCGCCTAAGACGCTTATCCACCGAAAGGCATTGACGAATCCTTCGTGAGGAATATGGCCCAAGGGCCGACACCGAACCCGGCACGATCAGGGCGATATCCACCGGTCCCCGTCAGCGGCCGGTGAGGATGATGCTTGCTGCCGCGACGCGGTAAGCCCGCCGCGTCGCCTCGAAGCGAAGCGTGTTCTGTTCGCGGACCTGCGATATCTCAATGGGTATATCCACCACGTGGCTTGCCCCGGGAACCGGCATCGCCTGACCGTTGAGTGACATCCGCCCGCCCGCGTCGCCCGTCCGCTCGAGCACCAGCCGAAGCACAGCGCGTCGGGCATTCTCCAGGGCAGGGCGATCGACGGCGATGGCCATTACCGTGGCCTCCTCGGGCGTGATTTCGTTGAGGATGCCGGGGGCAAAAAACTGCCTTCGGTATACCTCCGGCTCCTCGGGCGGTGTGCCCTCGAGCGGGAAAACCAGGCGAACCGCTGATCGGCCCGGTATCCGGGCATCGATCGTCGCCGAGCGGCCCGATGCCTCGATGTCGCGTTCGGTGATGCGCAGGCGCTGGGCTTCTCCATCCACGATCACCTCGGCCAGGGTGCCGTTGGTCAGGTCCGTGCCTTCGGGGCTGTCGATGCGCATCTCAATTCGGCGCTCGCCGCCGTGGTCGTTGAACACGATGACCACCAGCTTCGGATTCTCTACCTCGCGCTGATTGATCGCGGCCACGCTCCAGATGCGCCGGTCATCGCCGGTGATATCGATCAGATCGCCGCGCAGCGGCTTGAAGAATCGGAAGAAGGCCTCATCGCCGCTCATGGGCGTTCCGCCCCTGGGGTTGCCGTGCTTGGCACGTGCCGCGGCCTTGTCCACACTGTGGTGCAGCAACGACATCACATCGCGGGTGTGGTAGGTGTACATCCGAGCCGCATACCGCAGCGGATGTTCCTGATCGACATCCCGCAGGTTTTCGTTGCCGGGCAACTGACTGTCGAAGCCGCCATCGGTTTCGGTGTTGTAAACCTTCACCCATTTGTCGTGCTTGCCGACGGTGTAGGCCACCGCCACCTCATACCAGGCCGTGACACTGTCGGCGTTGACGCGGTAATGATGTTCGGTGATGCCGTCGAGATATTCGATGGCGTTATCGATCGTCGGTTCATAAAGCGATCGCCAGAGATGCCAGTCGCCGACGTTGAAGTTGAAATCCCAGCCGGCGATCAGCTTCAGGTCCGGGTTGGTCTCCTTGAGCGCCCGGGCGAAGGGCAGCAGCATCCAATCGTAGAAGAGCTGGTTTTGCCTTCCGGAATACCACGAGCGCTGCGTGGGGTCGCGTCCCCACCACATCTCGACGTTGCGATATTGCCGGTTCCGGAACTCGAACTCATACCCCGCCGGATGACGGTGCCCGATGTAGGAATGAGCCAGGTAAGCCTGAATGTTGGTATTGCCCGCCGCATCCACGGTGCGCACCTGCCGCGACCAGACCAGTGATTCGAGCGGTTCATCCCAACCGCGGATCCGCATGGGCTTGCCTTCCTCAGCTTCGGAAATCTCATAGAACTTCGGGTCGTAGTTCACACCGGGCCGCGTGGACCAGTTCAGGAACGGCTCGTTCCAGAACTCGACCACCAGGTAGTCCTCGTGCCCTCGGGCGCGCTGGGCATACCGCGTGCCCAGATCGGTCATGTATTGCCGCCAGTTCGGATTCGTCAGCACCGGGGCCGGATGGTAGCGATCGCCCAGGCAGTCGATGATCATGGAAAGCGGCTGCCGGTCGGGGCGGTCCTGCTTGAGGGTCGGCCCGCCGCCGGGCGCGGCGTGGATGATCCGGTTCATCTCGATGCCCCACTCCAGCCGCTCGGGCGTGAGTTGAAACGCATGGACCCCGAACATCGCGGCCGGAACCCGCCGCGTGCCGTTGGCGTCCAGCAACCGTCCGGTGATGTGGAGGTTCGCATCAGCGCCAATCGCCCTGTCCATGGCGGCGAGGCCCAGAATCAGCATGGCGGCCAGCAGATGGAGTCCGATTCGTTTTCCGAGCATCTCAAAATCCTTGTCAACACAAGATCATCATCCCGGCCCAACGTCGATGCACATGCCTGAATTGCCCCGCGCTCCCATGGCCTGCAACAAACGCTCGCCGCGAAGGGCCGGATGATCCCATGCGATAATGGCCGCATGCCCCAACCGCTCGCCCTGATCCTGATTGTGGGCCTGAATGAGCAACTGCTCGGCCACGCTCCCTTCCTACGGCAATGGTCGGCGAGGTGGAGAATTCGGACGCTGGTTCCGGATTTTCCGGCGGTCACCTGCACCGTTCAGACCTCCCTGCTGACCGGCGTTCGGCCACGCGAACACGGGATCGTCGGCAATGGCTGGTATGACCGCCGACTTGCCGAGATTCACTTCTGGAAGCAGAGCAGCCACCTGGTCGAAGCGCCCAGGCTCTGGGACACGCTCAAGGGCCGCGATCCTTCGATGACCTGCGCCCAGCTTTTCTGGTGGTACAACATGCACGCATCGGTCGATTACGCGGCGACGCCCAGGCCGCAGTACCGGGCCGATGGCCGCAAGATTCCGGATATCCATGCGCGGCCGATGATCCTGCGTGATGAATTGCAGGAGAAACTGGGCCCATTTCCCCTCTTCAAGTTCTGGGGGCCGCTGGCGGATATCGAAGCATCGCGCTGGATCGTTGATGCCTCATTGCATGTGCAGCAGCGCTACGCTCCCAACCTGATGACCGTCTACCTGCCCCATATGGATTACTGCCTTCAGAAACTGGGGCCGGAACATGAACAGGTCGCATCGCAAATGAGCGCGATCGATCACGAAGCCGCCCGCCTGATCCAGCATCTTGAGCAACGGGGCTTTCAGGTCGTTGTGCTCAGCGAATACGGCATCGAGCCGGTCCGGCAGCCGGTGTACCCCAATCGACTTTTGAACGAGATGGGCCTGCTTCGATACCGGGTGGAAGCGGGAAGGTGGTATCTGGACCCCGGTGAATGCGAGGCGTTTGCCGTCTGTGATCACCAGGTGGCCCATATCTACGTGAAAGACACGGATGTGCAACCGAGAGTGGCGGCCAGGCTCAGGACACTGGCCGGGGTCGAGCGCGTGCTGGATCGCCACGGACAGGCCGAACTGGGTTTGGATCATCACCGCGCCGGCGATCTGGTGCTCATCGCCGAGAGCGGGTGCTGGTTCAGTTACTACTACTGGCCGGACGATCGCCTGGCGCCGGACTATGCGCGGACGGTGGATATCCACCGCAAGCCCGGCTACGACCCGGTCGAGCTTTTCATCGATCCGAAGCTGCGCCTCGGCAAGCTGGGCGTCGCGGCCAAGGTGCTCAAGCGGAAACTGGGCTTTCGCGGCCTGCTGGATGTGATTCCCCTCGATGCCACGCTGGTCCAGGGCTCCCACGGCCGAGTGGATATCGATCCGCGCTACCAGCCGATGGTGATCTGGCCGGACAGCTTCGATGGAAAGGCCCAGCCAACAAGCCGCTCCACCGGCTCACCCTACCCGCCCATCAACTGCCGACAGGTTCATCACGCTCTGCTACGGAATCTCATGGCTTGAGGATACCGGGCGATCAGTTTGGATCGGCAAACGAAGCGGCGATCCGCTCAGCGACATCGATGAGATTATCGTACAGGTTCTCCGCCAGTGGATCGATGACCTCGACGCGGCCGCCCAGTTGTCCGGCGATCGCTTCCGCGGTCACATCGCTGATCTGCGGCTGCACGAAGACCACACGGGTCTGGGCCTCTCGAGCCAGCCTGAGCAGCCCGGTCAATTGGCCCTCACTGGGCGTCTGGCCGGAAATCTCGATGGCCATCTGATTGAGGCCGTAATCGTGGGCGAGATATCCCCAGGCCGGGTGATACACCAGAAACATCCGGCCGCGGTACGGCTCGAGAATCCGGGTAAGTTCGGCATCCAACTCATCGAGCCGGGCATGAACGGCTTCCAGGTTCTGATTGATGTCTTCAGCAAGGTCCGGTGCCGCCTCGATCAACGCCTCGGCCATGTTCGATGCCTGAATCTTCAGAAGCCTCGGGCTGAGCCAGACATGCGGGTCCAGGCCACCATGATCATGATGATGATGGTGATGCTCATGGTCATGGTCATGATCGCACTCGTGATCCATCTCGAGGAAACTGATGCCGGTGGTGGTGTTGACCACCTCCAGGCCGTACCGCGCTGCGGCACGCCCGCCTCGCCAGGGGCCCTGCTCTTCGAACGGCATGCCGATGGTGAAGAACAGACGCGACCGCATCAGCCGACTGACCTCGGCATCGCTGGGCGAATAGGTATGGGCATCGGCGTTGGGCGGAATCACCACGATCACTCGCCCGTGCTCGCCCAGCAATTGCTCAGCAAGCCACTTCTGCGGAGCGATGCTCACCGCGACCTGAAGCTTGCCATCATCCAGCCCCGCCGCGCGATCACAGCCGACCAGCGCGGCGGTCATCACCAGGCAAGCCATGAGAAAGAGAACCGGGGAACGAAACACTGCAAACGGGAATGTGCATCGAGGCATCGGAATGGACTCCATTTTGGTCAGGCAGAGGCACGCTCCGCCCGTTGAGTTTGAGGTTCGGTACGCCCCCCGGAAACGCCGCCCCCGGAATCACCACCCCCGGGAATGGCGGCCCCGGAACGTTGCTCCCGACCCCGCAGTGAAAACGCCCCATCGATTTGCCGGCCACGCTGCGGTTAACGGACAACGCTCCACCTCTTGGCTTAATGATAACAGCCGATCAATAATTGGCAAGCTGGCGATCGCCCATTCCTTCCCGCCGCCGGCATGACCATACACATAAAATCTTCCATATTCAGCTCTTATTTTGTTATTTCGATCCCGGAACCGCCGTTTACGCTCAAGCCCCGGCCACCGGCACTGCCATCGCATTGGGTGAGTGGGTGCTGGCCTGGCGAAAGTGCATTTGACTTCGCGCGCCTCATGATATTCAATTCTCAATAATCAACCGCTACCCCAAGGCCTCGACTTCGGCAAAAGGCCACGCGTCGAACCACGATTTACGATCCCCCGCCCTTGACCCAATCAGCCCGCCAACTCGACCGCAGGTTCCCAGCATCCCCACGGGCCCGGATGGCCGGTGGGTTTACCCTGGTCGAACTTCTGGTGGTGATCTCCATCATCGCCCTGCTGATCGGCATTCTGCTTCCAGCCCTGGGCGGAGCCCGTGTACGGGCACATCAAACCGTCTCGGCCAGCAACATGCGGCAATTGGGCATCGCCATGCATATGTATCAGGATGACAACCGGGGCTGGTTTCCCCTGACCAGTCACGGCAATCCGATCCGATCCAGCGCATGGGTCTATGTCCTGGCGCCGTACGTGGGCGATGCGCGGGAAGTGGCCCATCCGGATCAGCCCGGCCAGACGATCATGGCCATCGGCCCCACACGCATCTGCCCGCGCGATCCCATTGGCCGCGCAAGACTCGAACAAGGCGGAACCAGCTACATCCTCAACGAGTTCGTCGGTGTCCCCGTGGTCGATCCCTTCGGCCGCGTCGATGAATCGGCCAGTTTCAACCATCGCGACCGCCTGAGTCGTCCGGGTCAGACCAAAACACTGTTTGTCGGAAGTGAAAACTGGCCGGCTAGCTTTTCCGGCGACCACACCCACTCGCGAGGCTGGAACAACTGGGGACGGGTGACCTCGGACATCGCGCCCGATCGATACACCACCCGGCAGGTTGATGATCGCACACGCGGGGCAAGCAACTATCTCTATGCCTCGGGCCACGTCGAATCCCACGATGCGCTGAAGATGAAGGAGCGGATCGATGCGGGCGACAATTTCGCCCGCCCGCCGGATTGACTTCGAGGCTCATTGACTTCGAGGTTCTATGTCCCATCCGGCATATCCCACATCCGCGAATCACGAGTCCGAGGCTTGTTCAACGCCATTTAGCCCGGGGCAGGAACATACACGGCAATAAGTCGCCCGGCTCATCGTCAAAGTTGTAAGTCGCGGACAGCGTGATGGCTGCGCGGCCGTTCCGTTGCGCAACTTACAAACGCCTCTTCGCCGAGGGCATATTCATTCGACCCGGAGAGTCCTGACCATGAACCGACATCTCGTGTATGCCTTGCTGATCGCCATCCCGCTCTGGGGATGCGGTGATGGGCCTCCCGCCTCGGAAACGGACACGCCCCGCGACACACCGTCAACCACCGCCCGGCCAACCGACCCCGATGGAGCGGCGACGGTCAACGTCGATGCCGATCGTCGCTTTGGCGATCCAGGCAAGACCCGGATATCCGGCAACTGGACCGAGCAATATCCACAGATCGATCTATGGGCCAGGGCGGGCGTGAGCGGTGGCATCCCCACAATGGAGGATTCGCCCAAGTTGCGCATCGCCCCGGGGGAATCGATCGCCGAGGCCGTGGCGTCGCTTGAGCGCGGCATCATCGAACTGGAAGAGGGCGAGTACACCATTGATGGCCGCCTGTTCCTTGGCTCGAATGTCATCCTGCGTGGATTGGGAGATGGCGCAACGATTCGATTCGGCTCGGGAACCGATAAGGTCGCGATCGATGTCCGCGATGCGCAACGCGTGGGCGTTGAGAATATCCGGCTGAAGTACGCCGATCCCCTTTCACTGGCGACGGGCGAACATCTACGCGATCACATCTGGGCCAATTCGCCGGGCTTCACACCAACACCCGAAGCCGCGATCCAGTTCACTGGCGTGACCGATGGCTGGCTGGACCGCATCACGATCGAGAACGCGCTGAGTCATCCGCTGGCGATTCGCGACTGTCGCCACATCACGTTGCGCGATCTCGCTCTCCACGGCGCTCTGAACCGCGGCCACGGATCGGGCTCATGGATCATCGAGAACACGCATCATCTGCTGGCCGCGGGCATCAGTGTGCGGAAGCTTCGCGGAATCCGGCTGGTTGGCCCGGCCCGAGGCAATGTCTTCACCGCCATGGTCAGCGGTGCCGGCTTTCATCTGCATGAAGCCGACCGGATCACGGAGAACCTGTTCGAGGATTGCCACTGGCTCTTTCGCCCCGGTTATCCGTTTCGACCCCTGGCCAAGGGTGCCATGCCGATGGGCGATGGGAACATCGTCCACTCCTGCCGAACTTATTTCCAGGGCACCGATGCGATCGCCGGCAACGTTCTGGAGCCGGGCAAAGCGTTTCAGATCAACCCCTTCGCGGTGCGGCCCAACGCTGGACGCGAAGCCGAGCGCCATGAACGAGGCCTGATATCGCCCTATATGCACGAACAGCCGCTGACCACACGGGAGGTGCGGATTCCCGTGATCCAGCCGCAATGGCCGGAACGACCGGCGAACCTTCCCATCACGCATCTGCGCAATCGCGCGGGAATCCAGGACTGGGCATGGACAACCAACATCGGCCCACAAGCGCATGATGTTCCCATCTCCGAGTTGCTCGATGAGCCGCTCCGGGATGGAACCGAGCGCACTTTGGCCGGCCGTCAGGCGACCGTGGCATGGACCGAACCGCGTGTACGGCCGCAACTGGGTGAGTTCACCGATTCGACCAGCGCCAATCGCAACATGGGCCAGTTCGGCTGGGCCGTTCAGCCGCCCGGCGGCGGCGAGGTCGATCTGCTGGAGCGGGTCGATGGCGACTGGGAAGGCGGAATCATACTGCAGCGCATCGTTCATATTCCGGGACGGCCGCTTGTCCGACCAAGCCATCGCATCATCGGCGCTGAGGTCCGAATGTTTCTTGGCGACAAGGAAATTCAGGAGAACGAGATCTACCGCCTCGAGCCCGGCTATCACGCATTGACCGTCATGGTTCGGCTGCACCGCGCCATGGCACTGGTCACCACCGCATCGCTGGCGCTCAGCTTCCAGCTTGAGGATGAGCCGACGCCGACCATTCGCTCGCGCCTGGCCCGAGTGCCGGACCGGGGCGGGCTGTATCCGTTCAACCCCGGGATCGATCCGCTGGCCGACGAGCGTGAAGCGCTGGATGAGTGGCCGACGTTCCACCGTCAGGTTCTACACCGGTGCCCCCTGCCGGATGTCAAGGAACAGGTCGAGGATTTCGCCCGTCGCCACACGGGAACCCATGCATCATGGGTCGCCCTGGGCGCGCTGGAGGTGCTCAACCGTGCGCCGCACGATGAGGCCGATTTCGAGCGGCTGACGAGCTGGCAATGGGGCGAGCTGATGGATTACTACGCCCGGGCCATGATGCCTGAGCGAAAGTGGACCGGTACACGCGCCAAGTCCGGCGCAAGTGAATTTCGCGCCTTCTATCCATGGCACATCGAGGACGATCAATGACCAGACCTGACACCTTGACCGCAAGAATCCTGCCCCTGATCGTGCTGTTGGCCTGCGTGGCGGCCAGGCCGATGCCGGCATCAGGCAACATGTCGCCCGTCTGGCTGGGCACCCCGTTCATGGAGGGGTGGGTGCCTGAGAATGCCGATGCCGTACGTGGTGTGCTGATCCTCAACGGGTTCCCGATGGGCGAGCCATGGCTTGAAGCCTGCGCGATGTGGAACTTCGCCGTCCTTCGCATCAATACCGACGCCTACAGCAGCCGCATGCCCGATTCGCCCGAATATGCGCCGCTCCGGCGACCGCATGCAGCGCTCAAGAGTGTCGTAATGGAAGGGCTGGCGCAACTGGCCGAGCGGACGGGGCATCCCGAGATCGAGTACGTGCCCCTGGTCGCATCCGGTTACTCCCGTTATTCGCCTTCAGCCCCGCGCATCATGTCGCTCTTTCCGGACCGCGCGCTGGCGTTCATGAACGGTGGAGGCGGTTTCGATGATTTCACGCGAAACCAGGTGCCTTCACTTGTCATGCTGTGTGAATGGGAGAACATCTTTTCGGGCGGTGACAAAACCCAATTGCTCTCCTCCTGGTGGTCACGCGCTTCGAATCAACTGGCCATGGTCAGCATCCACTGGCGCGTCTACCATAATCCCAACAGTTACCCGGACCTGGGGATCATCTTTCTGAACGAGGTGATCGAGGCGCGGATACCCGGCGATTGGGACCCGCGAACAGGCCCCTGCCAGCTCAAGCCCCTGGACCACGACTCGGGATGGCTGGGGAGCCACGAGGGTTGGCGGACGCCGGTCGATCAACTGTTCGAGGTGGACAACAACAACGCGCATATCGCCCCGGTCGCCGATTTTCAGGGCGATCCCCGCCGCGCTTCATGGCTTGTCAGTGAGAAAATGGCCTGGGCATGGCGCGCGTTCAGTTCACGGTTCCCCGTTGCCCGCTTCATCGAGCCGGGAACACCGAGCACCGGCCGCTATTCATCACCGACACCACCACCGACTGGATATTGCGAGATGGGCATCCGAGCGGGCATTCCCTTCGAGTTCACGGTCCTCTCCCATGTCCGGGGCGTGAAGAAGATCGAGTTGTTCATCAACACCCATCATGTCGGCACCATCGATCAGTTCGTCGGCGGAGAAACCGCCTTGGGCTCCACCCGTGATGCCATGGCAACGATGACGGTGACCGTGGATGAGCCGGGCATCCATATTCTTTCCGGTCGCTTCCACACCGAGGATGGATCCTCCGGCTGGATGCGGCACATCCCGCTGATGGTCTGGAGCGACCGGGTGCCCGGTTCAGCACCGGCCAGCGAGGCCAACAAGCCGGACCATGCCGACGATCCGTCGCCGGGGCATGCGGCTTCAGCGGTCCGGTCGGCAAGCATCGGGCTACTTCTCCTGGGCATGGGCGCGCTTGCCCTTGCCGGCCGGAGCCTTCGCTTCGGGAGTTGATTGCCGGCTTGGTGATGCGGCAGGGTTTACAAGGCCGCAAGACGCCGCGTTCGATCCATGGCGATCAGATCGTTGATCAAGTCATCCATTTCGCCGGCCATCAACCTGCCCAAGGGATAATTGCGGCCCAGACGATGCTCGACCGCGATGTCCTCCTTGAAGCGATAAGTGCGGATGCGCTCGCTGCGTTCGCCGGTTCCGATCATGGCGTTGCGTGCGCCGGCGCGTTGGGCATGCTGTTTCTGCCGTTCCAGGTCGTAAAGCCGCGCACGAAGCAGCGCCCATGCCTTGATCCGGTTCTGCTGCTGGCTCTTGGTTTCCTGCATCCGAACTTCGATACCCGTTGGCTTGTGGATCAGGTGAACCGCCGTGGACACCTTGTTGACGTTCTGGCCGCCGGGCCCCTGCGCGGTGGTGATATGCATCTCCACATCGCTTTCCGGAATGGAGATTTCCACTTCATCGGGCTCAGGCAGAACGGCCACCGTGGCGGTTGACGTATGGATGCGGCCCTGCGTTTCGGTCGCGGGCACGCGTTTGACACAGTGCACGCCACCTTCGTATCCCAGATGACTCCATGCGCCCATGCCGCCAACCTGCGCGGTGGCGTGCCGAATGCCGCCCTGTTCGCCGGCGGCGAAGTCAAGCACCTCGAAGCTCCAGCCCCGCTTCTGGGCGTAGAGTCGATGCATTTCCATGATCTCCCCCGCCCAGAGCGCCGCCTCCGCACCGCCGGCCGCGGCGCGCCATTCCATGATCAACGACGCCACCGATTCATCGTCAGCCGAGACGAAGCCCGAGGCGATGGATTCGATCAGTGTTCCGCGTTCGGCTTCGAGGCGTTGGATTTCCTCCGCCGCCATGGCGCGAAGATCGGCATCCGTCTCATCCCGGCGCATGGCTTCCAGCCCCTGAATTTCCTCATTGAGCCGGTGCCAGCGACGGTAACGGGTGACCAGGTCTTCGATGGCCGCGCGGCGGACGGCCAGGGTCTTGACTTTGCCCGGCGTATTGTGAATCTCAGGATCGGCCAGTTGGGCCTCAAGCTGCTGATATTCCTCGGCCATCGCATCCAGGCGCATCAACAATTGCGGAGGAATCTGGGACATGGGCTTCCGTTTGGATCATGAAGGCCGCCAGCGAGCAATGAACACGGGCGCGGCCATTGGGAAGATTACCCGGGGGCGACCCCTTCAATGCACAGCGCATCAACGCCGGCCAAAGCTCACCGACAAACCAGCAATCTTACAGAAATAACCCTGGATGGCCCACGGAAGATCGACGATGGGAAGGGTGTCCGATCAATGAAGTCCGCGCTCCAGCTTCCGGGGGCTCGCTTCAGGGGGCGGGGGCTGGCTTCCGGGGGCGGCTAGTTCTTGCCGAAGTAGCTGCCCTTGAACTTACGCTGGAATTTCTCAACGCGGCCGGCGGCATCAACGAACTTCTGCTTGCCCGTGAAGAACGGGTGACACTTGTTGCAGATATCCACATTGAGCTTGGGGCGGGTGCTGCGGGTGACAAAGGTGTTGCCACAGGCGCAGTGAACGTTGCACTCAACATACTCGGGATGAATCTTGGTCTTCATGGCCAAACTCCGACATCCAGCGCTCCTGACGGCAGCGCATCGATTCATGGCCGCAACCCGGCCAGGTGAAGCGAGCCCGGAATTGTAACACGAAACCCGATGGCGTGCCCGGCGGGCACTTCCCTCAACGATCCGGCCCGGAAAATAGCCCGTAATCTCAATTCGCAGAATAACTTACGACTCAATCATCGCCCGGTACATCGAAGCATAGGCTTCATGCATCCGATCCTGGTCGAAGTGATTGAGCAGGCGTTCACGGCCCGCCTCGCCCATCGCCCGCCGGCGGGGCTCATCGCCCAGAAGCTCAAGGATGTTTTCGGCCATGCCCTCGCTGTCGCGGCGCGGGCTGAGCAGGCCGGTCACACCGTGCTCGACCACCTCGGGGTTCCCCCCCACTTCCGTGGCCACGATCGGCACGCCGCAGCCCATCGCTTCCAGCAAGGTGACGGAAATGCCCTCGCTCAGGCTCGAAAGCAGAAAGAGATCGGCGGCATTGATGAGGTCTGGAACATCCGAACGCACGCCCAGCAGGCGGACGCTCTTCCAGATGCCATGCCGGCGTATCCGCTCGACGATCGCCTCTTTCTGTTCGCCATCACCCACGAGTAGCAGCATCGCCTCGGGAATCGACTCGACCACGCGGGCGAACGCATCGATGGCCGTGAGATGATCCTTGACGGGATGGAAACGGGCGACCTGGAGCAGAATGGGCCGACCGTCGGTTACGCCCAACGAATAACGCAACGCGCTTCGCGCCGCGGCATCCGCCGGCTTGAATCGACCGGGATGAATGCCGTTGTGGATCACTTCGATTCGCTGGTCGGCAATGCCTTCGTTGTCGACAAGCGCCTTCTGAACCCATCGGCCCACGGCCGTGACCCGATCGGTCGGGCGGAGCAGCAATCGGTTGCTCCAGATACGTTTTCGGCTGGCTTGGTCCGGGTAATGGCGGCCGTGCTCGGTAAAGAGCAACCGGGGCCGACGGCGGATCAGGGGGCTGGGAATGATCGGCCAGGCGCGGCTGATGGCGGCATAGAAAAATGGTGTGTACTGATGGGCGTGGAGGATCGCCACGTTCTCCCGCCTGGCCGTGTCGCGGATCCGGCGGGCCACGGCCATATCCACGCCCGGCCGGCGTTCCAGGTTCTCGACCGTAAAGCCCTCGTCCCGCAACGCCTCGCCCAGTGGCCCGACCTCATCCAGGCAGAGGAACACGAAGCGAAACGGTGCCCGTTCATCGGCCGGATTCCCCAGCCGCCGGGCAAGATCGGCGGCCAGCACCTCGGCGCCGGCCAGGTAAAGTCGATGGAGGATGTGCGCGATCACCGGACGACTCATGGGCACGCATCGTAAATCACCGGACGCCCGGAGCAAAGCGCGATTCGCCGGGGACTTCCGATTCGGTCACGCCGCCAGTTGATCATAACGCAGGTCTCGTGGATCGGGAACCTCTTCAAGCTCGGGCAGGATGTGATCCGCCGACGGCTCCACCTCCGCGACTCGACGGACATAGGCGACCGTGGCCAGGCCGATCAGGGCCAGGGTGAAGCTGACCTCCACCGACTCCATCCCGATGAAGATGCTGCACGCCATGAAACCGAAGAGGCTGAGATTGATCATCTGCCCGAAATATCTGGGCCAGAATAGTCGCCTGGCCGTGGGCATGGTGGTCATCCGCTGACAGTGCCAGATCGTGCCCACGTAAAAGAGCAAGAGGCCGAACAGGCCGGCGAATCCATAATCCGCACCCGTCTGGAGATACAGGTTATGGATGCTCTTATTCCGCGGCAGGCCGTACTGCTGGCTGAGCAGGTTGAAATTGCGCGGCCCAAGTCCCAAGGGCTTTTCCTTCATGGCCTGCCACCCGGCGGCCCATGTGTCCAGCCGGGCGGAAGCGGAGGCATCCCGTTCGGTCTCATCGGCGAAGGTCGTGAAGAACCGCTCGCGCACTTCCTCACCGGCGAGAAAGAGCGTCGCGACCGCCAGCACCACGGTCACCAACAAGGTCAATATACGATTGGGCAGGTAGACCATGCAGAAGGCAAACAGCGCACCACCTGTAATGATGAGCCCCAACTGACCGCCCCGGCTGTAGGAAAACAGGATGACGTGGATCATGCACAGGGCCGCGAACATGCAGAATAACTTGACCCATAATCGCTTCTCGAAAATCGCGGTGAGCGCGGCGATGGGCACGCCCATGACCATGATCATCGCAAGGCCGTTGTTGTCCACACCCCCAAAGCCTCGATGGAGCAGGATATAGGCGAAGCGTGAGTCCTCCAGATACTGCGTATTGAGGCTGTAGGCCAACCATCCCACCGAAGCCAGCAATACCCACATCATCCACCGGATATGCCGGGGGTTGGTCAGGAGTGTCAGCAGCACGAGGCCCATCAGCCCGATCTTGAGCTGGATCTCCAGGAAGTGCCAGGCATAATCCGTCCGATACGCCCAGCCGAAAGTCGCCAGCGTTCCGCTGAGCAGATAGATGCCAAGCCCGATCATGGGCCATTTGACGTATCGCAGGTTACCCAGATGGCCGAAGCCGATCAGCACCCAACCAACCAGGGTCGAGACTCCGACCAGCATGCTGTGATTGTGAAACGGCCAGGGCGCCCAGTGCCAGAGAAAAGTCGGGCGCAGCGTGGAAAAGGCATAGTAGACGAATATCCCGATCACCGGATTCATCCATCCGCAGGCCACACCGATAAAGGTCAACACGTTGGTAAAGATGAAACCCAGCATCGTTGTGCGATCAGCAAGCTCCCCTTTAAACCCGACCCCCGGCCACCCGGTCCCCAGCCCCCACGCCCGGGCCCCGGATGGCCCTACGCCCCGACCGACGGACTCAGTTCATTTCTTCGACCAGTTCCCAAGTTCGCTGAACGACTTGGCGCCAGTCGCCTTCCAGCGCCCGGGCCCGGGCAGCCTCGCCCATCCGGTCACGCAACGGGGCGTCCGATAAGAGCCGGTCCAGCGCATCGCTGATGGCCTCGGTGGATCGACCATCCACGACCAGGCCACTCTGGCCATCGCCAACCGCATCGGCCTGCCCGCCGGAATCCCCGGCAATGCTGGGTTTCCCGCACGCCCCCGCCTCGAGAAACACCAGCCCGAATCCCTCGACATCGGTGCCCACCTGGATCGCCGGCATGGCAAACACATCACAAGCGCCGAACAACGCCCGCCGCTGGACACCATCCACCGGGCCGAGGAATGATACGCGATCGTTCAGCGCCAAATCCTCAGACAGCGACCGGAGCGAGGCCTCCTGCCTGCCCCCGCCAGCCACAAGGTAGTGAATCCGCGGGTGCCGTTCGGCGATCCGGGCGATGGCTCGAAGCACGCCGGCCTGGTTTTTCCGCTCGTCCAGGCGGCCCAGCGTGAGCACCAGGATTCGATCTTCCAGGCCATGTTCAGATCGCCATGCCCGGCCCAGTTCCACCGCATCGCGGAACTCATCCACGTTCACACCCGGATTCATCCGTCGGATTCGATCGCCCCCGACAACCTCACGCACCAATTGCTCGGTGAAACGGCTGTTGGCCAGCATCAGGTCCACTCGGCGCGCGGCCATGCGATAAAGCCATCGAAGCTGTCGGCTGGCCATGCAGGCGGTGATTTCCTCACCATGGGCGTAGCAGATGATCCGCATCCGGCGGCCCAGGCGGGCCTTCAGCGGCAGCAGGCTCACCACCTCCGGCACCGCGTGTGTGCAGTGCAGGCGGACCGGACCACGATGCCCGGCCATCGTTCGTTTGACCGCACGCATCATCCGCCAGTATCGCACGATTCGACCGGGGCGATCCAGGCCCCAATTGTCCAGCAGAATGTCGTTCCGCGTGATTTGCAGCTCCGGACGATGGGCCAGAAGCTCGCGCTGGGCATCATCCGGCGGCAGCCCATAATCGTGCGTCACCACGCGCATCGAGCCGGGCCAGAACCGGCACAACTCCACCATCCAGCGAATCGAGCCGCCCTGTTCAGGCACGAATCGCTGCGAAAGCAGGATGTCGAGAGTGTTGTCGGTGCCCATCATGCCGTTGGTGGAGGATCACTGGGTTCGGAGCCGGGCGCTCTCTGCCCGGTATCGGCCGGTTGACCCGTCAGGCTGCGGTAAAGCGTTTCGAGCCGCCGGATGTATCGTGCGGGGTCGCCCAGGCATCTCGCCTTCTCCCACGCCGCCAGGCCGGCCCGGCGCAGTTGCTCGCGCTGGGGCATCGCGTTCAGGAACGCCGCCCAGGCCCGGGGCGATGGGGGAATCAGCCAGCCCGTTGAATCATGGTCGATCGACTCGGCCAGGCCGCCGGCTTCACAGGCCACGGCGGGAATCGCGAACCGCGCCGCTTCCATGGGCACAAGTCCAAGCGGCTCCTCGCGCGATGGGCACACCACCGCATCGATCCGGCCATAAAACGCCTCCATCCGATCCAGAAACCCAAGCCACTGGATCGAATCGGCCACACCCAACGTCTGCGCCAGGGCTTCAAGCTCACGTTGATAAGCGCCGCCCGTCTGCGTATCGCGTCCGGCCACCAGCAACAGCGGACGACGTGCCGCCTGGACACCGGCAAGTCCCCGGATCACCAGGTCCAGCCCCTTGGATGGGATCAACTGACCGGCAAACCCAAGCGTGAGCCGACGATCCCGTTCCGCTTCCCGAATATCGTCGCTCGCGGCCACCTCGGGTTGTCCGGGGGGATCGGCCACCCAATCGACGCAGTCGCGGATAACCTCGATGCGGCTTCCCGCCATATCCGTCTCCTCCAGCGGCCCCAGCACCGTCTGGACATACCGGCTGATGCATATCGCCGCGCGAATCGCGCCTCGGGTCCACCAGGCCATCTCCCTGGCCGTGATCGTCCAGCGAACATGCACCACGGTCGGAATCCGCCACCGGCGTCCAATCTCGCACATCGCCTGACAACTGGGCACATCATTGGCGTGAAGCAGATGCGGCCGCGATCGATCAACCAGCCGGCGCATCTTCCGCAGGCTCATCCACCATCCCGCCGCGCTGCCAAGCGATCGCCGGGGAAGGCCGATCACGGTCACGGGGATATCCAGGCTCCGGGCGGTATCGATCAGTTCCGATTCGCAACCCAGCACCAGCGACGGCTGGATTCGCGAGCGGTCCAGGTGGGTGAGCATGGAACGCAGCGCCCGCTCAGCGCCTGAAACAAACGGCGCGCGGGCGACATACAGCACACGAATCGGTTCGTGAGGCTCAACCATGACCACCTCGAACGGTCTGGCCGCATGCCGCCGGCCGGCGATGGGACGGGGCCGCGGCAACCTTACCGCTCATCGGACTCTTCTTCAGGCTGATCAGGTCCGGGCTCCAGATCAACATCGGACCAGCGCATGGGCTCAACCTGGAAAACCGATTCCCGCTTGTCCGACTCAGCGGTCAGCGCCTCGATCGCAGCGCGTTCCTCGCCGGCCACATCCCGGCCCTTTTGCCGCTGGCGGAAGATCAGGCGGATGGGCACCTCGCTGAAAGGCAGCACATCCCTCATGCGGTTGAGCAGAAAGCGCTGGAAGGTTCCATCGAAATAATCGGGATTGTTCACCCAGAATCCGATGGTGGGCGGGTGGACGGCAAGTTGGGTGGCGTAATAGATTCGGCCGCGCTTCCCGCCTTTGCTCACCGGCGGAGACTGGCCCACGATGGATTCGATCGTGCGGTTCAACTCCCCGGTCCCCACCCGATGGCCCGCCTGCTGGTGGAGATTCACAGCCATGGCCAGCAGGTCGGTGAGGCCCTCGGCTCGGGCGGCACTGATGAAGGCGATCGGAGCAAAGCTCAGCCCTTTGAGCTGCTTGTCCAGGTATTCCAGGTAATCATCCTGGGTGCTCTGGTCCCGGGCCAGGTCCCATTTGTTGATGGCGATGATGCATGGTTTGAAGTGCTTCTGAATCTCGTTGCCCAGTTGCTTATCCACCTGGCTCACCGGCGCCATGGCATCGACGACCAGCACCACCACATCGGCCCGGCGGACGGAGCGCAGCGATCGGTGATAACTGAAAAACTCGATGTCATCGGCCAGGCTCTTGCGCTTGCGCACCCCAGCGGTGTCGATCGCGGTGAGAACCCTGCCGGAAACTTCCATACGGACATCGACACTATCGCGCGTCGTTCCTTCCAGCTCGCTGACGATGACCCGCTCTTCACCCGCCCAGGCATTGATCAGCGTGCTCTTGCCGCTGTTCCGCTTGCCGACCACGGCCAGTCGAAGGCCCTCATCGGGCCGATCGGACGAGCCGGCATCGCGGCGGTATCGCCTGTCCAGCCGCTTGAGCGCATCCTCGATCGCCTCGACCAGCAGCGTCCGGCGATATCGCGTCGTGGCCGAGACGGTCCGCGGCTCGCCGAACCCCAGGGCATGAGCCTCGACGGCCAACGGCTCCAGCCCTTCGCCATCCACCTTATTGGCCACCAGCAGGATCGGTTTGCCGGTGTTGGCCGAGCGCAGCATGCGGGCAATCCTCTGATCCAAGGGTGTGATCCCCGCCTGTGCATCAACCACAAAAAGGATCAGGTCCGCCTCAGCCAGGCCCAAGGCGATCTGGCGTTCCACGTCGGCGGTCAGGTTCTGGGCATCCTCGATGCCGTAGCCTCCGGTATCGATAAGCTCAATGTGGCGATCCCGCGAAAGCTGGGCAAAGGCCCGCAGACGATCGCGCGTCACGCCCGGCGTGGGATCGACAATGCTCAGGCTGCGTCCGCAGAGCATATTGAAAATGCTGGACTTGCCCACGTTCGGACGACCCACGATAACCACTCGATCCAGCATGATTGCCTCAACAGGTGCTTTCCAAAGTGCCCCGCCGCGCTGCGCGGCGCGGGCCGCCGTTTTCCAGTGAGTCATGGTAACGCGATGCGCTTGAGCCTGCCGCCGGGGCTGGATCGTTCGCCGCCTGGCATGTCCCGGGGGTGTTCACAGGGCCGGAAGCCCGTTCAGTTGGCCGATGCTTGAAGCATTCTGATTCGCTTCCATCCACCGCCGCGAAAACGCAGGAGCAGGGCGATCCCGGTGACGATGATGTAGAGCGTGGCCGCGCCCCACGGCCCCAGCGGCCCGAACTGGGGAAGCAGATACATCGCCACGACGGCGCCGCCCAGGAAGATGACCGCGGCGCCCGATAGCATCACCACCGCCGGTACCAGGTTATCCCCACAGCCTCGCAGCGCGCTGATGAGGCTGATGCCCATGGCATCGAACATCTGGAACACCGCGCACAGAATCAGAATGGCGGCCGCGTGCTGAATGACCTCCGGTTCATCGGTCAGGGTTCTGACCAGTTGGAATCGAAACAGGAGATAGATCAGCCCGATCAGGCCCATGTACGCAAGGGTGAATCGCAGACACCACGCCACGTTGCGCCGGACCCGATCGTGGTCGCCCTGCCCGATCGCCTTGCCCACCGCCGCGGTCAGGGCGATGCCCATGCCGAACGCGGGCATAAATGAAAACTCCAGAAACCGAAAGACCAGATTGTGGGCCGCGAGCGCCGCGGTTCCAAATGAACCGATGATCCAGAGCGTGAAGACGCTCCAGGCCAGAAGATCGCCGCAGAACTGCCCGCCGGCCGGTGCCCCAAAGCGAAGCAGCCGGGCCATCTGAGCCCGGCGCGGCATCCACCCCGCCAGCGTGCCATAGACTCGCCGGTACTCGACAAACGCCAGCATCCAGATCAGCAGAAAGCCCATCTGAAACGCGGCGGCGATCACCGTGGCCCAGGCCGCACCGGCCATCTCCATCCGGGGGAAACCCCAATTGCCGAAGATCAGGGCATAGTTGGCCACGAGGTTGAGAACGTTGGCCGCCAGAGCCGCCCAGAAACCGATCGCCGGCCGATGAATGCCGTTGAAAAAGTTGGCCAGTGCCACCGCCGCCAGCGTCGGACCGATGCCCAGCAGCCCGATCCGCGTGTAGGTGATCTCCATGGCCATGACATCCGGCTCATGTCCCACCCATTGGAAGAATCCCGGACAGACCCACCACAGCGGCAGCAGCAGGACGCCAAAACCGATCGAAAGCCAGAGCCCCTGCCATGCGTAACTTCCACGATCACCAAGCCGATTGCGCCCCAGCGACTGAGCCACAAAGGCATTGACCACCGAGAGCGTACCCATGCCCAACGAGATGAAGATGAACAGCACCACTCCCGCGGGCATGATCGCGGCTTGGGCCTCGGTGCCCAACCGCGAGATCATCACGAAATCGACCAGCGACATGATCGTGCGCGAGATCATCGAGGCGATGACCGGCAAGGCCAGCCATAACAGCGCGCGGCCAAGCGGCCAGTCATCAAGTCCCAGGATGGATCGCATGGGGGTGAATTCCGCGGACGGTGGGCCACCCCGGCCGGATCGCCGGGCGATGGACAAACTGGGAATCGAGCCGCGCGGCGGCCGGGCATGAAGTCGAATCCATCAACCGCGCTCAAGCGGTTGAAATCGGCGATCGCGGCGAGGCGGCACGAACCGGCATCCGCGCTTCGGCCTCCAGGAGGTGGTATTCAAACGCATCGATCAACGCCTTCCACGACGCTTCGACGATGTTCTCACTGACACCCACGGTGCTGAAATAGCGGTCGGCTCGGTCCGGGTCGGCGATGGCGAAATCAACGATGACCCGCACCGTCGCCGCTGTCTCCGCGCGGGCGTTGACCACGCGAACCTTGTAATCACGAAGATGCAGCCGGCCAAGGTCCGCGTAATGCGGCTCGAGACACTTACGCAACGCGCTGTCCAGCGCGTTGACCGGGCCGTCGCCCTCGGCCACGCGATGCTCGACCGCACCGGCGACGCGAAGCTTGACGATCGCCTCCGTACACGGCTCCCGATGATCGACTTTGTGGATCACGCAGCGATAGTGGTCCAGGTCCCAGAAGTCCATCCGCGTGCCCAGTTCCTGGCGTACCAGCAGCTCAAGACTGGCCCCCGCCGCCTCGAACTGATACCCCACGTGCTCGAGATCCTGAATTCGATTGATGACCTTGCGCTGCAATTCACGGTTCTCATCCAGGCGATATTTCTCGCCCAGGAGGGCCTGAAGGTTGGAGACGCCGCTCAGCTCGCTGACCAAAACCTTGCGGGTGTTGCCCACCGCATCGGGTCGAACGTGTTCATAGCTTTCGGCCAGCCGATTGACCGCATGCACATGCATGCCGCCCTTGTGGGCGAAGGCCGACGGGCCGACGAACGGCTGACCGGCCACGAGGTTCAGGTTGGCCAACTCGTAGACATAGCGACTCAGTTCGGTCAGGCCGCCCAGCGCCTCGGAGTTCAGACAGTCCAGCCCCAGCTTGAGCCGGAGGTTGGCGATCACCGTCGTCAGGTCCACATTGCCGCACCGCTCACCGATACCGTTGATCGTGCCCTGGACCTGCATTGCGCCTTCTTCGACCGCGGCCAGACTGTTGGCCATGGCCAGCCCGCCATCATTGTGGGTATGGATGCCCAGCCGGACCGACCGCCCAAGCTCCTGGCGAACCAATCGCGTCGCATCGGCCACCCAATGGGGCAGCGAGCCACCGTTGGTGTCACAGAGAATCACGCGGGTTGCTCCGGCGTCATGCGCGGCCTTGAGCGTGGCCAGGGCATAGTCGCGATTGGCCTTGAGCCCATCGAAGAAGTGCTCGGCATCATAAAAGACCTCCCGCCCGGATTCGCGGCAGAACCTCACCGAGTCGGCGATCATCGCCAGGTTTTCCTCGCGCTCGACCCGCAGCACCTCATCGACATGCAGATCCCACGTCTTGCCGACGATCGTGATCACCGGCGCGCCGCTCTGAACCAGCGCCCGCATCCCCGGATCATCCGCCACATCGACGCCCCGCCGCCGGGTCATGCCAAAGGCGCAGACCTTGGCGTGCTTGAGATTCAGCTTGGCCGCTTGCTCGAAATACGCCACATCCTTGGGATTGGACAGCGGATAGCCGCCCTCAATGTAATCAAAGCCCATCGCATCGAGCCGCTGGGTGATCTTCAGCTTGTCCACCAGCGAGAGCGAAACCCCCTCCCCCTGGGTGCCGTCGCGAAGCGTGGTGTCATAGATTTCGATTCGTCGGGTCTGGCTCATGTCGATTCACCTTCCGGTCACCAGGCGGGTTGGCCTGTTCATGCTTTCCATCGGCGGCGTCCGGTCGCTTCGGTCAGATTGCGCGGCCACGACCGGCGGATCGCCACACAAAAAAACCCCGCCGTTTCGGGCAGGGCTGACGGTCTGAACCTGGATCAGATCGAACACCATCCCTACCCGAAGGGTCCGCCAATAATCAGAATGTCGGCAATGGTTCGGGGCATGGTGGTGTTCCTGATGCCTTTCAGTTTACTCCGTCCATCCACCGTGGGCAACGTGGGCCGGAAAAGTTCGCCTCCGCTCCGAACCAGCGGGCAGCCCCCACCCCCGGGAAGCTGGCCCCCCGGAAGTTGGCCCCCGGATGTTCGCCCCTCGGAAGTTCGGAAGTCTGTCAGCCGAAAGCTGATCCCCAGGAAATTCGTCCTGCGGAAGTCCGCCCCCCGGGAGGCTCGCTCCCGGGAACCCTGCCGCGCAAAGCAGGCCACGGGATCGCAGGTCCCCGGCACGCCCGGCGGCCCATCGCCCGGAATCCATCGCAAGGCGTCTGCAACGGCGAGTATCGCACACTATACTGATCCACTTTCCGGCGACGAGGCTGCCGGTTTTGCGCATCGGCGGCCTTCCCAGAACGTGCTCCCACCGTAACGGGGCCTTAATCCCTGCAATTGCAAAAGGTTCGATCCGTGATACGACTGCTGATGCTTCTGGCGATTCTGCCCGCGGCGCTCGCTCTGCCGCCGTCAAGCCATGCCGCCGATGCGCCCGGCACCACGCTGGTGGCTGAGGGATTACCGGCCGACGGCGACACGCCGGTGAGCTCCCCGGATGATTCGGGGATCAATGGGGGTTCCGGGGGTGTCACGGGTTCTGGGGGTGCGGGGGACAATGATCCTGCGGCGAGCGCCGATGAATCGCCGCCGTTTGAAGGTGATGCTCCGGGTCCGGCCGCTGAAGAACCAACCGAAGGTGAAGCGGCGGTTCCGGCCCGAACGACGCCACCGGCCGCGCCCGCGAGCGAAGAGGCACCGGGCAGCCAACTGCTTGAAGGACTCCGTGCCCGCCAGGCGGCTGAGCAGCAGACGGCCACGCTTGGTTCCGTGGACCCGACTTCGGCATTTCTGATGCAGGCCGATATCAGTATGTGGGGGGCGGGTGTTCAGCGCATCATGCTGACCGAACACCATAAGACGGTGCGTCGAACCGAGAACTACGTCATCCAGGCGCCGGTGCGCTCCGGCGATGCCTGGGGGCTGCCGATGGCAGCGCGGCAATTGACCATTCTGGATGGCGAACGCGAGATTCATGTACCGTTGGGCGCGGTGGCGTGGCAACGCGAAGGGGATGTGGTCCGCACCGAATCCGCCGATTCGGTCACCTATTCGGTGATCATTGAAAACCAGCGGGGCCAACGGCTGTTGAAGATCACGCGCCGCATCGAGCTGCGCGCCGGCGCCTACCATCTGGATTTCCATCAGACCCTGGAGAGCTTCAGCCCCAGGCCCATCCGCGTGGAATTCATCCTGCACGGCGTCGGCGATGTGCCCGAGGAGCGGTCATACCTGGGCGAGAAGCGCGATTTCGCCGCCGGCTTTTTCGATACCCGGGACGATCCGGCGCGAAGGCATGTCTACTCCAAGGGAACGTGGATGCCCAGGGGCCGGGTCATCTCCGATCGACAGGACATGATCGATCAACGCATCCTCGAGCCCGGCTCTCTGAGCGCCCGCCCCTTCTGGCAGTCCGGCCAGGAAGGCCGGCATCTGATCTGGGCCGCGGCCACCAACCGCTATTTCGCCGCCGTCGCCGCCCTGCCCATTCGCGAAAATGAGACCGAGCGCGGCCGCGCGGTCACGCCACTGGACGATCGATTCCTGCTGGGCATCCGCGTCGTCGGCTCCGCACGACCCCTGCCCGGCGAGCCCGAGCCGGGCGTCCTGACCGTGCTGCGTTCACGGCCCATCGACCTGAACCAGGGCGATACGGTTCCCCTGGATGTAATGTTCTATACCGGGCCGCGCAAGCATGGCGTCTTCCGGGAGTCGCCTTACCGTGTGCTGGGCCTGGATGAACTGCTGCATTACGACCTGGGCGGACCGTGCAGCTTCTGTACCTTCCAGTGGCTGGCCCATGCGCTGATCTGGTTCCTTCGAAGCATCCACTCGGTCCTCTTTGATTGGGGGCTGGCGATCATCGTCCTGGTGCTGGCCGTGCGATTGATCCTTCATCCGCTGACCAAGAAATCGCAGATCAGCATGACCAAGATGAGCAAGCAGATGCAGGCCCTTCAGCCTGAGATCAAGAAGCTCAAGGAGAAATACAAGGACGATCCCAAGCAGCTTCAGCAGGAGCAGATGAAGCTCTTCCGGGAAAAAGGCGTCAATCCGCTGAACATGCTCGGTTGTCTGCCGCTGTTTCTTCAGATGCCGATCTGGCTGGCCCTTTACTCGATGCTGTTCTTCGCCATCGAGCTTCGACACCAGCCCGCCTTTTACGGCGTCTTTCAGATGCTGGGCGACTGGCGATTCCTGGCCGATCTGTCCGAGCCTGATCAGTTCATCAACTTCCGGCCCGGCGAGTCGTTCCGGCTTCCGTTCATCGGCGTGCAGATGGCCTATGCCTTCAACATCCTGCCGATCCTGATGGCCGTGTTCTTCTTCTACCAGCAGAAGCTGATGACGCCTCCGGCCATGACGCCCGAGCAGGCCCAGCAGCAGAAGATCATGCGCATCATGATGCTCTTCTTCCCGATCTTCCTCTGGCCGGCGCCGGCCGGGCTTAACCTTTACATCCTGGCCTCGAGCATCGGCGGCACGATCGACAGCCTGATCGTGCGCCGCACGGTCAAGCGCATGGAAGAAGCCGGAACGCTTTTCGCCAAGAAGGAACGCAAGAGCGGAGGGTTCATGGACCGCATGACCAAAGCCGTGCAGGCCCAGCAGGAGGAGCTGGCCAAGCGTCAGGCCGGAGCCAAGCCCGACAAGCGATCGCAGCGCCCCGGCGGCAAGCGCAAGCGATGATTCGTTTGGTCGGCTTGCCGCGGCATCGCCAGCGCCCGCCCCCGGTGTCTGATGAGCAACTGGACCGACACCATCGTCGCCCGAAGCTCGCCTCCCGGTCACACGACCCGGACGCTGATCCGGATCAGCGGCCCGAAGGCCGAGGACATCATTGCCCGGCTACTCGATCACCCCATCACCGAACCGCGCAGGCTCACCCAACGCCGCCTTATCCTCGATCCCGACTCATCCCCGGCCCTGCCGGTGCTCGCGTGTTTCTTCGAGCCCCCGGCCTGCTACACCGGTGAACCGACGGCCGAGATTCAGTTTCCGGGCAATCCGGAACTGGTTCGCCGCGTGCTGGATCGATGCGTGCAACTGGGCGCGCGGCCGGCCGAGGCGGGCGAGTTCACCTTTCGCGCCATGATTCACGGCAGGCTCGACCTGACCGAGGTCGAAGGCATCGGCGCCACCATCGCGGCCGAGAACGATGCGGAACTCGCGGCGGCCGCGACGCTTCGCCAGGGCGCGCTGAGCCAGGTTGTCAACGACATCGCCGATCGAGTCACCCACCTGCTGGCCCTGGTCGAAGCGGGCATTGACTTCACCGACCAGGAGGATGTGACGGCGATCGGGCCCGATGAACTGGCACATTCCGCCGGACAGACCCTCGAGAAGCTCCGGGAACTGATCCAGCGTTCAGTCAACTGGCAGGCGGTGACCCAGGTGCCCGCGGTCGTGCTGGCCGGACCGCCCAGCAGCGGCAAGAGCACACTCTTCAACGCGCTGCTGGGCCGGGAGCGCTCGGTGACGCACCATCAGCCGGGCACGACACGCGATGTGCTGGTCGAGGAGATGAACCTTCCCACACGCGGCCCGACCCCGATGCGCATTCAGTTGATCGACATGGCCGGACTTGATGAGCCGCTCCTGCGGCTGGATCGCCAAGTCCAGGAACAGGCCCGC
This sequence comes from Phycisphaeraceae bacterium, assembly GCA_020831765.1. Lineage (GTDB taxonomy): Bacteria > Planctomycetota > Phycisphaerae > Phycisphaerales > Phycisphaeraceae > JAFIFY01. Next base: position 27,558 of record JAFIFY010000171.1, read on the forward strand.
ACGACCATCGAGCAGGCCGACCTGGTGATACTCCTCGAAGAGGCCCACGACGGGCCCTTGCCCGGCTTCCTGATCCCAAGCCACGAACGCCGCATCATTCGAATCCGGCCCCGCATCGATCAGCAACCACCGGCTCGTTCCCCTTCGGTCATCAACGTTTGTGCCCTGGATGGTCGCGGTCTGCCGGAATTGCTCGAGGCCATGGCTCAACGCCTTGGCGCGGGCGGACCGACGATGGCCCAGGGAATGATGGCGCTCCAGCCCCGGCATGCCGCCGCGCTGCAGCAGGCGGCCGATCGCCTGGCCCAGTCAATCGTTCATGCCGGTGGTGCCGATCGATCCTCACCCCCGGCCCCGCGTGTGGCGAATCGGAGAAAAGACGCCGGCATCGCCCCGGCATGGGAACTGGTTGCTTTCGAGCTGCGCCGGAGCCTTGATGCCCTGGGCTCGATCACCGGGAGGGTGACGCCGGACGACATCATCGGGGAAATCTTCAGCCGCTTCTGCATCGGTAAATGAAGCGGCTTTCCGGATATCGGGGCCGATCGGTCCAGATGTCCGCGTTCCCGGAACGATCCATCGCGAAGCCTGAATGGCCGATGAGCCGATAATCAGGCGATCGTCCCGGCCGGGATGGGATTTGCATTCGACAGGACGGCGGGATACGATTTATAAATGTGTAGGAAGCAGCCTTGGCTTGCTCGATGATTGATTCGGTTCTTTTGATAATCCGCATTCCAGTGTCCCCCAGTTCGACCGTTCCATTTTCCAATCCTGGTTTTATCACTGCCCGACGCCGGCTGTTGGCGTCACATGGTTCTTTTTGAGTCGCGGGAAGAAAAAGGCCTGTCACGTTTCCCAGTCCCCGCATGTTTCGGAGTTTCGCTATGAAGATTTATGTTGGCAACATCAGTTTCCAGACCGATGAAGAGGCGCTTCGCGGCCTGTTCACCAATTACGGCGGCGTTGATGAGGTGACGGTGATCACCGACCGCGAGTCGGGCCGTTCCCGGGGGTTCGCATTCGTCACGATGAGCGACGACAGCGAAGCTCAGGCGGCGATCGAAGCGCTCAACGACAGCGACTTTGAAGGTCGCCCGCTCAAGGTCAATGAGGCCAAGCCACGCGAGGAGCGATCCGGCGGTGGCGGTTTCCGTGGTGGCGGCGGCGGCGGTGGATTCAGAGGGGGTCGTGAAGGCGGCGGTGGCCGGGGCGGCTATCGCGGCGGTGGCGGTGGTGGCGGTGGTGGTGGCGGCGGCGGCTACTCCAATTCGCGCGAGCGTTGGTGATTCCGCTGATCCGCAAAGCAGAATGCTGATTTGGTCTCAGGCGGATGTCCACAGGGCGTCCGCCTGTTCTTTTTCCGAGCATCCCGCGGCCAGACCCGAAATCAGGCCGCCTCCAAGCCATTCCAGTCATTGAGCCCGACAGCGTCCCATAACGCATGGCCAGCCGGCACTTGCTCCCGCCTTGCGGTTGCAGCGCATGCCTGCCGCGCCTTGATGGCCCCTTGTTCCAGCGCTCCGGAAACCCGAGCCGATAAACCCGGGGATGGTCCATCCACGAAACAGAACGGAGTGGCGGCCTCGCTGGGTCAGGCCGGCCTTGGCCGCCGCGCTGCTGGCCGGGTGGCTGCTTCTGGCCCCATCGGCCCCACAGGCCCGGTCCGGCGAGCCGATCACGGTGGACATTACCGCCGTCGGCGTCTCCGCGGCACCCGGTCGCACCGAGCCCGAGGCCCCGATCGCCTCGGGACTTCCACCGCGCCTCATTCGGCACTTCGATTTCGAGGAGCCGAACAACGCCGAAATGATGCCGCGCGACTGGTACGCCATCGGCCGGCCGGAGGATACCGCCGACCCGAGCTTCGCCCGCGTACCGGTCCATCGCCAATTCGTGACACGCACCGGCTATCCCGCCTTCAACACGGTGGGATTCAACAAGTCGCAGCTTGAACCGGGCGATCACAATCTCCATCTGCGAACCGAAGCCGGAAGCGTCGGCGCTTTTCTGGCCATGGGTTCGGTCATCGCCCTGCCCAATACCGACTACCTGATCACCGCCCGTGTCAAGACAAGCGGATTGAGACATGCCCGCGCGCGGCTCTCGGCCGGCCTCGTGGATCAGGAGGGCAACTGGCTGGAGGATGCGATCATCCACGGGCCCGGTGTTCGCGGCGATGGACGCGACTGGGAAGATGTCCAGCTTCGCATTCATGGTCGATCCGGCGAAGCGGCGTGGATGATTCTCTGGGTCGAACTGCTCCAGCCCCGGCAGCGGCACGACGATCAGCGACGGAACGAACACCAGGTGTTGTTGCAGGACATCGGGGCCGAGGCTTGGTTTGATGACATCAGCGTCTGGCAGATTCCCCGGATCATTCTGCGCACCCAGAACCCGGTCAACATCATCCGAGCGCCCGACCGGCCGGTGATTCACTGCGACATCCGCGATCATGCCGATCAGCGCGTCACCGCCCGCATCCGCATCTACGATGAGTACCTTCATCTGATCGATGAAGACCGCCGCACGGTGGGTCGCGATGTATCGCGCATCTGGCGATGGAATCCGAATCTGCCCCGATATGGCTGGTATCTGGCCGATCTTGAGCTTCACGCCGAGGGCCGGCCGGAACATCAGATCGGCCGATCGCTGCTTGCCCTGCTCTGGCTGCCACAAACCGCCGAGCGACCCGATCTCCACACACCCGCCTTTACCCTTGATCTTTCCGACATCGCCGACGAACACATCGCCCTCATGCCCGCCCTGCTTGGCCAGACGGCGCTGCGGAATGCCGCGATGAGCATCTGGACCCGGCGCACCGAGCCGGCCGACATCGACAGGCGCCAGAGCGACCTGGGCGGCGCCCACAACGAGCTTGGGCTGCGCGTCGGGGACATGATCATGAGTTTCTGGCCGCTGCCTGAGTATTTCGAGCGCCGAACCACGCCGATCGATTCTTCGCTGGATGCCCTGGCCGGCCATGCCGCCATCTCCGATCCAATGATCCGGCCCGTGCTCCGCTACTGGGGTCAGCGCATCCGACGCTGGCAGTTGGGCGATGTGCCGGGCAATGCCATTCCGTTCGAGCCCAATCTGCGGGAACGCCTGGAACGATCCCACCGCAATCTCCGCATGCTGGCGCCCGATGCGGGCATGCTGCTGCCCTGGGGCGTGCAACACCCAGCCCCCCGCCTGACCATCCCCAATCTGCGCCTGGCCCTGGAAGTGCCCGTGACGGTTCCGCCGGCGACCATCCCCGAACTGGTCGATCGGATTCGTCGCGACAGCGCCGACACCCGCCACGCGCCGAAGATCGAATCGCTGCACCTGTTTTCTCCCTCGGCGCGGGAGATCAGCCAGCATCGCCGCATCACCGACATGATTCTCCGAATCGTTCACGCCTCGAGCGCCGATGTGCCTGAGCTGGTGCTGCGACAGATATGGACCCCCGCATCGGACCGCGATGCGGGCATGATGCCCGATCCCCTGCTGGGCGTCTTCGCCCAGGCGGCCGGAATGCTGGCCGGACAACGCCTGGTCGGACACATGCCGGTCATGCCGGGCGTCACCTGTCTGATCATGAATGGCGCGCGCGGACCGATGCTCGTGGTCTGGAACGAGCGATCCGACGTGAAGAACCCCGTCCTCGACCTGGACTTGGGCGGCGATGCCAAGGCATGGGATGTCTGGGGCAATCCGGTGCCGCTGGGCCGCGAACACGGCCGCGATCAACTTGCCCTGGACGACCGTCCGGTCTTCGTCACCGGCATCGACCTGAACCTCGCCCTGCTTCGCCGCTCGTTCGTGATGGACAAGCCGAAGATCCGCTCCAACCAGTTGCCCCAGACCCGCTACCTGACGTTGGGCAATCCGTGGCCGCGCACCATCCATGGAACCGTCCGCATCATCGAGCCTGAAGGCTGGAATATCGTCCCGATGCGACGATCGGTCGCGATCCCGGCCGGACAGACCATCACTTTTCCTTTGGTGATGCAGATGTTCCCCCGCCTCGAGGCCGCCGGCCGTCACAGACTGACCGTGCGGCTTCAGACGCCCGGCGAGCCCCAGTTGTCGGTCGACCTGCACGTCGATTTTGAAGTGGGGTTGGATGAGGTGGAACTGGATTCGGCCCTGACCATCGAACCTTCACGCATCCGAGGGCGGCCGGCCGACGCCGTGGTGGTCCAGCGACTGACCAATCGCACCGACCGGCCGATCTCGATCCGTGCCTTTGCCAACCTGCGCGGCCATCCCACCCGCGAGACACCCGTCCCCCAACTCATGCCGGGCCAGTCCCTGGTGATCCGCCTTCGATTCCCCGGCGGCGGACCCGACGCGGTCGAACATTCCGTCCGTACCGGCATCGAAGTCACCCCGGGCAACGACATTCTGATTCACCGCCTTCACGTTGACCTTGACGAATGATGGGATCGATGGCCGCGCCCAAGTTCGGCACCTGAATCATTCGTCAATCGGGCGGCCTTCACGGACCTTCGGCCAGCGCTGCTTCAATGGCCGTGATGACCTCGGGGCTGGTCGGGCTCTGCCGGGGCCGGAAACGCTGCACGATTCGACCATCCCGACCGATGAGAAACTTCTCGAAATTCCAGGTGATTTCGCCCGCGTGTTCGGGATTGGTCTGTTCCGACGTCAAGTGGGCGTAAAGCGGCGCGATGTCCTCGCCCTTCACGGAAATCTTGCTGAACATATCGAACCCGACCCCATAGTTGACCTGACAGAACTCGGCGATCTGTTCGTTCGTGCCCGGCTCCTGGTTGCCGAAATTGTTGGCGGGAAATCCAAGGATGGATAGCCCGCGGTCGCGATACCGCTCGTGAAGCTCCTGAAGCTGGGCATACTGCGGCGTCAGTCCACAGCGGCTGGCCGTGTTGACGATGAGGATGACATCGCCCTGATACCGCGATGCCAGATGCACGGGATCACCATCGATCCGCTTCAAGGTGAAATCAAGGGCCGATGGATGCGTCGCGGGGTTGGGTTCGGTCTTCACGGCTTTCGACTCCCTGGCGGGCCTGTCCATCTGACACGCGGCCAGCGACATCACCGGCAACAGCATCCCAAGGCACATAAGGCTGAACTTGCTCACGATGGTCTCTCCGAACTGAGGATCAGCGAACGTTTCCATCATAGGCCGGCCGCGGGGCGAAAAATCGACCGGGCCTTGAATCGTGCGCCGGCCCGCTCAGGGCGAAAGCGTCCGAAGTTCCATGCGCCAGGTGTCCCGCGTCTGCTCATCGACATCGGGATCGGGCAGCAGCGATCGCCTCGTGCAGTTAAGCAGCGCTTGCAGTTCCTGATATCGCCTGGCCTGCCCAATGTCCGCGGGCAACTGGTCGCCGATCACCTCGTGGACATCGCCCGGCTTCAACTCCCGGTCGAGCAGTTCCCGCCGGGCCAGCAGTTGGCTGCGCAAAGCGCTGAACGCGGCGGCGGAGTAGCCTTCGGTCAGGGAAAGCAGTGCTTCCCACTCATCAGCCTCGGGCTGGCCCTCCAGACCTCGAAGCGCCCACCGCAGAAACGCGGCATGATCCTTGCTCCGTGGCTCTGGATCGAGCACGGGGATGATCAGATCGCCGACGCGGCCCGGACGACGAAGGTCTGGCGAAAGCAACTCGATCCGGGCGGTCATCAGCAACCAGACCACTCGGCCGCGCAGCTTCGGATCGCTCATCATCTGCTGGAGTTTGCCGGTCAGGCGCCGTTCGGTGGGGTGGGCCTCGGCGCCGACGGACCCGAACTGCGTGTCAGCCTCATCCACAATGATGATGACCTTGCCCAGGCTCTCGAGCAGGCTGCGCAGCTTCTCGAACAGAACATCGGTCTGCCCGAAGTATTGACTGCGGATGTTCTTGAGAACCAGAACGGGCAGGCCCAGTGAACCGGCGACCGCTTCAAAGATGAACGTCTTGCCTGACCCGATGGGACCGGCGATCGCCGCGCCCGGCAGTGCAGCGGGGCCGGTGGCGCGGATTCGTGGGATCATCTCATCGGCCAGGAACTGCTTGAGGCGGGAAAAGCCCACCACATCCTCCAGCGAATGCGCGGGCTTGGAAAACTCCACGACTCCTTCGCCCAGCGTGCCCTCGATGTACGATTCGACCCGCGAGATGATGTCGGAGACCGACACGGGCTGGTTGACATAAGCCGAGCGCAGCAGCAATTGCCGCATGGCATGGAGCGAAAGCCCGGCGGTCAAGGCCGCGAACTCCGGCAGCGGCATTTGCAGCGGCGCTTCGGGCGAATGCGTTCGATTGAACCATTGCGTGAAATGAACGCGCTCCTCCTGGTTCGGTGGATCGATGCCGATCATGACCAGTTGCGGCAAGCTGGTGACGCGCGTGCTGACCGCCGAAGCCGCCTCCGCGATCATCACGACGCTGTCCGGGCCATTGTTGAAAGCCGGATCGCTGAGCCAGTCCTGCATGATGCTGATGCGATGACGGTCGGCCGGCGTCATGCGTGACAGATCGGCATCGCCGCCCGAGCCCGGCAGCAGAAAATCCGCCGCCTCGACAAGAATCAGCAATCGAAAACGGCTCTGCGAGCGTGAACAGATCGTAAGCTGTCGAAAGAACTCCAAGGCGACCGTCGGCTGCGCCGCGGCCTGTTCGATCATCTCGTTGAATCGGTTCTCGATTTCCTCCCGGCGATTATGCAGGGATGGATCGGCCAGGCCGCGCAGGATCAGTTCATCCCGGCTTCCGCCCAGCTTCCACTGGACCCATGCGTCCCGCAGACGCCGGCGGTCGTCATCACTCGTGCAACGGATCGGCCCGTTCAACTCCGCGATCAGGACGATCAGGCCATCGACTCGGACGCGCTGACAGAGCCACGGCACCAACGGCAGGTATCGATCGGAAACGTTGCTGTGAAACAGCCCGTGTACATCACCGTGAAGGAGAATCGCCCTGCCCTGGCCGCTGTTGATGGTACGGGCCAGTTCGGTGTAGAAAGGATAGCTCGGCGAGTTGGAATCCTGCGAGGGAAGCGGAACGGAATCCATGGCCATGATCGGATACCCGGGCATCGGCGTTCGACCGCGATTCACCATGCCCGGCCGGGACGCATCGGATGCCTGCCGAGGAAATTACTCGGGAAGTCGCGGTTCGGAGGTCTTGTCCGTATCGGTGGGCCGCTCGGACTTGTCGGCCGATTCGGCCAGCCCGATGAGCTTGTCGAACTCGTCGCTGGTCTTGTGCTGCCTGGCATACTCCAGGAACTGGGCCTCCTGAACCTTGGTGTCGGTACCGGCCAGTTCGCGGCTGATGCGCGCCTTGGCTTTCATTTCATCGCGTAGCTGGCGCATCTCGGCCAGGTCGCGCGAGGTTCGATCCTGGCTGATGCCCACCAGCATGTCGTTAAGCTCCTGCTCCTCCCGCGCGGTGATGATCTCGGCGACCGCCACGGCCTGTTCTTCCTTGACGCGGTCGATCTCGCGAAGCATCTGCTGGAGTTGAATCTTGTGCCCCTGGATGGTCTGATCCATGTCCGTCAGTTCCTTCTCCAGCTCGGCGATGCGCGGCGTCTTCTCCTCGATGCGACTCGTGAAGTCGTTGAAGGCCAGCATGCACTTCTGGTAATCCTCGCCGGCCTTGATCGCCGCAAGGTCCATCCCCTGGGCTCGCAGCTTCTCAACGGTGGTTCTCGCTTTGGCCGCCGCGCCTTCCTTGAGTTGTTCCATGCGGTTGATCTCGTCGGACAAGGCGCGGATGCGGTTCATCTTCTCATCGTGCTGCACGATCAGCCTCGCGATCGCATCCTTGAACTGCTGGATCGATTTTTTCTTTTCCTCGATGATCTGGTCATACGTCGCATTGACGACGTAAGGGCTTGTGCTGATCGCTCGCCGCGCCGCATCGATCCGACCGGTGACCAGGTAACCCAGGGCACGAAAGTAGCGTCCAACGGCCTTAAGCATGACAGGCTCCTTCGCTCGGGATGGCGATTCCGGGTTCACATGGCTCGCCGCGCGGCCCTTGGCGGCGCGCATCCAGACGATGCCCAGCGTCGCAAGCATCCGTGCCGACGAAGGATACCGCCAAAGCGCGGCCGGATCAATGCAAACAATCCGGCCGTACGGCCGCCACGGGATGCCGCATCAGCCCGTCACCGCGCCACCCGACGGCCGACCCGACGTTCGGACGGCGGCGGCGAAGCCTATTCCTCGCTTTCTTCCAGGCGGCGAATGATCCCCTGATACTTGTCCGCCAACGATTCGAGTGAATCAATCACCTGCTTGATTCGGCCCTCCTGGTCGGCGGTGATGCGGCTCAAGGGCTCCAGCCAGGCCTTCATCAGGTCGAACTGCTGCCGGATGATGACCAGGAACGCTTCGGGAACCCGGTTGGTGATTCGAATCTGGTAAGGGCTGGGCTGACCGGTGACCTCTTCAGGCGTGGGTGGATCGGCGGCGGCCGGTGTGGCGGGCGGCGGCTCGGCGGGTTCGGGACGTTCGGCCCGTTCCTCGATCCAGCGCTGTGCGGCCGCGGCCAGGGCATCGAGCCGACTGGAAAGCTGACTGGCCGCCTCGATCGCCTGATCATCGAACTTGGTCACCAAGGGCTTGCCGTTCTCGCCCTTGGCTCGCTCGATGGCGCTGCCGATCTGGCCCAGGCCCTCGTTGAACCGGCTCAATTGCGCCACCACCGCCGCGGTCTGATCGCCGCCCATCGCGGCCACCTCGTTCTGACGGACGAACGCCCGGCAAATCTCATCCCACCGTTCCTTCTCCGTTTCACTCATCCAGCCCATCATCTCCTTGAACTTCAGCAGGTTGGCCTCCGCCCCGGTGGTCAGCATCTGGGCATCCTGCTCATAGGTCGAGAGCACAAGCGTCTTGAGCTCATCATCATTCATCACCGGCAGGATCCGCTCGGCGATGCGGTTCATGTTGCGGTAAGACCCTTGAAGCAGGAAGACCGGCTCGCGACGATACCGATCATCCATGCCGGCCGAGCGGATGTACTGCTGATTGACGCGGAGAATGATGTCACGGACCTGAAGCAGCTTCTTCATCACATTGACCATTTCCTCGATCTGGTCCGTGGTGAAGTTGGCCTCGAAATCTATGCCCTCGCGGGTGCCGGTTTCGGCGATGCGGATGATGTTGTAAACATCGCCCTGTGACCGCGTGGCCAGGTCGCGCAGCGTCGGGTTGCTGGTCAGGGCGTTTTCGATGTAACTGGTCCTGAACGCCTCGCCGTGATCCCCGATGATGTCGCCGAGGTTATAAGTGTCGGCACGGTTGGCCAGCATGTCGGGCACGCGGAACTTCTCACCGCTTTCGGTGTACGGATTACCCGCCATGACCACGGCGACCTTCCGGCCCCGCAGGTCGTAGGTTCTGGCCCGGCCCTTGTAGACGCCTTCGATCTTCCGCTGGGCATCGCACAGGGAGATGAACTTCTGCAGGAATTCCGGATGGGTGTGCTGAATGTCATCGACATAGATCATCACATTGTCGCCCATCTCGAAGGCGAGATTGAGCTTGATGATTTCCTCCCGGGCACCGGCGTTGGGCGCTTCCTCCGGATCAAGGCTCGTCACATCCCGGCCCAGCGCCGGGCCGTTGATCTTCATGAACACGATCCCCAGCCGACTGGCCAGGTATTCCATCAGGGTCGTCTTTCCATAGCCCGGCGGACTGATGACCATCAGCAGGCCGTTGCGGTCCGTTCGGGCATCGGCCCCGGCCGTGCCGATCTGCTTGGCCATGTTGGCCCCGATCAGCGGCAGGAAGACGCGGTCGATCAGGCGATTCCGCACGAACGTGGTCAACACGCGGGGCGTGAACTCATCGACCCGCATCTGGTCGCGTGTCCGCTCGACGATGCGGCGTTTGGCGGCGGTGAATCGCTCGAAACGCGGAACATCCTCCCGCGCGAACCGGCCGAGCCGATCGACGAACTCGAGGTAATCCAGCTCCATTCGCCCCTGCTTGATGCGGCCATGCCCGCCGCGCAGCCCTTCGACGGTCCGCCGCGCCTGAACGGGCAGCAATCGTCCATGGTCCCCCGTCCGGTCATACAACTTGAACGCCGCCTCATCCAGGCACAGACCGGCCCGGGCCTGATCCCGGTCCGAATCACGCACGAACGCCGCCAGCCAGTCACGGGCGAGCAGGAATCGCGCCATCGGCCCCTGGTCGGCCGCGTCCAGCGACTGATTGAAGCGAAGTTGCAGGTGATTGGCCTTGAGATGATCCTCAAAGGCGTTGATCAGTTCATCGGCTTCCGGGCTGGTGATGAATCCCGGTTCCTCACCGGTCAGCTCGAGGAAGAGATACTCAGCGGCCTGTTGGGCATGATCGGCGGAGAAGACAGAATTCTGCTCGGCGAATTCGCCGATCAGCCGCGCGACCTTGTGGATGTATTGTTCCTGCCTGCGCGACTCGGGAAAAGCCCGGACCACCTCGGCATACCCCTCGAGTTGCGAGGCGATAAAGCGTTTGGCCGGTGAGTCCTGGGCCGCGCGCCAGAACATTCCGGCCAGGGCCCGGGCCGCGCTGGAATACCGCAGAAGACCGATGGACTCGGATAGATCGACCAATTCCCGTACGATCAGGGCGGCATCGGCATCATGCACGCCTTTGGTATAGCCTTCGCCGTAGCGCGGCCCCATGAAGCGTCGGACATGTTCCAGCAACCGATCGCCGCCGGGGTCCAGAAGCTCTCGACGTTCCATCTCCGGCATGGCAAGGAGGTCAGGCAGCATGACGAACGCCAGGTACTCAGCTCGATAGACCGCCTCGTTCTCGCTGATCAGTTCCTGATTCCAGGCTTGACGTGCTTCATTGAGGTCAACATCATCCACCGGCTCGAAGAACCGGGTTCCGTTGATGTGAAGCTGCATCTTTCCATCGCGCTGCACCATGGTCAGTTCGATGGGCTGGGTGTTGACCGAAAAGACATGCCGCCCGAAACGGATGCTGTTGGGCCCTTCGGCCTGCAAGTCCAGCCGATCCTTCAGCCGCCGGACCGCATCCTCCCTCAGGCTGCGGAGGCGGCCCTGAATGTCATCGGCCCGCACCGTGTCTTCAAGGCCGATCAGTTCCTTGACGATGTCGCGAAGCTTGTCGATCATCAGGTCGCCGGCGAAATAACCATTGATCGCCGCGATCGAATCCATCGCCTCGACCCGTACCTTGATGCCGGAGAGAATGCGGTCGGCGGCCTGGCCCAGGGCGATCGCCCGCCGATTGCGCCGCTCGACCAGTTGCAGCTTGCGCTGCTCAAATGCGCTGACCACATCATCGCGGGTCTGGGCCAGGCGGACCACGAAGTCATCAAACTCCGCGAAGCGTCCCTCCAATTCCTCGATTTGGACCAGCATCCGGGTCAGAAACGTATCGACCTTCAGCGGCTCATCGCACAGGTCCAGGTAGTTGGCCGTGCTCTGGGAGAGCAATCGAAGCTGGCTGTTGAACTCGGCCTCGCCTTCGACGCGCCCCAATTCCCCGGCGCGGTTGCGAAGCGCCTGACGCGAAGCGTTCAGATTGCCGAAGATCGCCGAGATGGCATCAATGATCGTCGTCCGCTGCGTGCTGTCTTCGATCTTGAGGTTGCCCACGATCTCGATGAGCATTTCAAGCTCGGAGGCGGCGGCTTCAATCTCAGTGCCCAGCTCACGGGCATCCACGGCGGTCCGCACCGCTTCAATCCGGGCCGGAAATTCCCCGACACGGTCGCGATAGGGCTGAAGCGAATCCTCCTTGAGCAGAAAGGCCACGCAACGTTGACTGAGGGTCTCGGTCTGTTCGGTGACATCGGCTTCCATCGCCTCGACCCGCCGCGCATCGGCGTACCGGACTTCCTTGAGCCCGATGATCCGTCCCCGCGCTTCGCGAAGCTCGGCCAGCGCTGTGACGAACGCATCAATATGGTTGTACATCCGCGCGGCGTTCCGCGCGATCATCGCGCGCGTCCGGTCCTCTTCCTCGCCGATCGCCTGGTCGGCGGCGCGGCGGAGGCGGACGACCTTCTCATACTCGGCCACGGCCGACTGCCCCGTCTCACGGATGCGCCCGATCACCTGGTCGAGATTGAAGCATTCATCTTCCCGGAGCCAGTGGTAGCCCTCGAGCAGGTCCGAGGATGTCTTGACGATGTCCAGGTAGAGATCGCTGTATAGCGATTCCCGCTCGATGAGCTGAAGCAGTTGAGCGCACTCGGCCATGCCCCGCACGATGTCACGATTGCCGATCTTGTAAAGTCGCGAGCTGGCGTCACCCTCGACCCGCTGATTGGGGCCGATGAACGGGGTCTGCCATATCTGGAGGGCATGGTGGCGCTGCGGCTCTTCGTGCGACTTGAAGTAAACCAGCTTGCCATCCTCGAACAGGCTGAATCCCGAGCAGATGATCGGCGTGTCGATGCGCTGTTCGATCAGGTTGTAGGGCAGAAGCGCGTAAGTGCCCTGGTCACGATGGTAGAAGACGTAGAGGAAATCCTCACCGTTGGGGCTGGAGATGCGGCGCTCGTGGATCATCCCATCGGGCACATTCGAGAACGTCTGATGCCGCCCCGAGGCCAGGTAGAAGCCCTTGCTGAAGATCAGGCCGTGATCATCCGGAAGCATCAGGCAGGAACCGGCCAGGGCATCTTGGCGGACCACCTCGTGAAGCTTTTCATTGAAAATGAAATAGCGGAACTGATTTTCCTTGAACGGCTTGATGCGAAGCAGGATCAGGTGGCCGTGAACGGCGTAGCTGATGTCGGCATCGTCCGGGCCCTGGTCAGGATCATCGACCGGCTCGGCGTAGATGCCCCGGCCGTGCTCGGTGCTGTCCTCGATCTTGATCGTCAGCTCGCCGGAAATGGTCTCGACGAAGACCCGATCCTCGATGGAATAGTGGGGAAACTTGCCCGGGCGCAGCATGTCGCGCGTCACACGCTTCCAGTCCAGGTCGTGCGCCGCCGGATAGCGGATTTCGTGATCCGACCGGTTGTCGACATAGACCAGTTGGTCACCTTCGATCGCCCATTTGAAGGCCTTGAAGTCTTCGCGATCGCGGCCCACCTGGAACTTCATGTACAGATAGGGAGCATTGAGGAAGAACTTGCTGAACGTCGCGTTGCGATAGAAGCGATAGAGATCTTTGAATTCCTTGACGAACCGGTCCGTGGCGATCGGCTTGATCGGTTCTTCGTGAAACTGCTCGCCATCAAAGCGGCTGCATGTGAACACATCGCCGACGTCGATCTCCTGCTTGAGACCGAAACGAACGTTGTAGCCGAAGAGAAAGCGCTCACCGAACGCGGCCATATCGCGCGGCACGCAGTTGTGCGGCGTGGTGATGCGATCGGTGCCGATCAGCCGGGTCTCGACGCCACCGAAAACCTTCTTCCGCGCTTCATTGAGCTTGTCCAGGCGCGCGCGCAGATCGCGGCCGGCCTGAACCAGCCTCTCCCGGAGCACCTGGTAGGCGCCCTGATCCATTTCCCGCTCTTCGGGTTCCGCCGCGGCCTCGGGCGCTGGAGTCTGCTCGGCCATTTCGCATCTCATCCGGGAAGTACAGAAAACCAAACACCCATGCGGATGCTCACGCGCCGGGCGTTACGACTTGCCCTTGCCCTTGGGCGCATCGGCCGGGGGTGTCGATGGCTCGACCGGAACCGCCACACTGGCCACGGGCTGGGTGCCCAGGCCGCTGCTTTCGGCGTAACCGGCCATCTTGCGGAGTTGATCCAGCACATGCCCATCCTTGGTCTGGCTGATCATGCGCATCAACAACGCCGAGATCGACAGGTTCCTCACATCCTCGGTTGATATGCCGAACTGACTCATGAAATGCCGCAACCGCTGCCCGAAGTCACCGCCATCGCCATTGAAGAAGGTGTCCCGGACAAGCTCGAGGTTTCGCGAATTGCTCATCATCCGGTCGACCTGCTTGCCGGATGTGATGGAATTGACGATGCGATTGAAGAACTCGCCATCGCCGCCGACGATATCGATCTTGCTGTTTCGCAGGGCCTCGCCCAGGACGCGGGCCTGTTCGGCCGCCACATCGCGATGGACGTTGATGGCGGCGATATCGACTTCCCGATCCTTGGACAGGCGGAGCTTGAATTCCTCGTGTTCCCGGCCGACGCCGTCGAGCAGCTTCATGGCCTCGGCCTTGGCCGCGACCCCGTCGGCCTCGGCCGAATACTTCTCGCGCATCGACTTGGCTTCGGCTTCGCCCTTGGCCGCGATCACATCGGCCTGGGACATGCCGTAATTCCGCTCGGCGCCGGCCTTGGCGTCGAGCACTTCGGCCTCGGCCAGGCCCTCGGCGGCCGATTCGGCGCGCGTCGCCTCGGCCAGCTTCATTTTGCCCTGGGCTTGCTTTTCGGCGGCCTGCCGGCTCGCCTCGGCCGCGATGAGCACCTCATCGGCCTTGAACTTGGCCGCTTCCTTGATCGCCTCGGCCCGCTTGACCTCCTTGACCTTGTCCTGTTCGGCATCGGCCGATGCCGCGGTGACCTTGACCGTCTTGGCCCGTTCGGCAGTCATCACCTCTTCGGTGTCCTTGATGCGCTGCTGCTCCTCGACGACCGCTCGCTCGACCACGACGCGCTCGCGAATGACATCCTGAATCTTCTTGCGCTCAACTTCCAGCGCCTTTTCCTTCTCGATCCGGGCCAGTTCCACCACACGCTCACGCTCGGTGGCCTCCAACTGGCTGTCGCGCTCGACGCGCTGCAGCTCCACCCCATCGGTCCGCTCCTTGGAACGCTGGGCCACCAGGATCTGCCGCTCCTTGTTCTGTTCGGAGATGCCCAGTTCCTCTTCGGTGCGAATGCGGGCGGTCTGGGCCTTGAGCCGCTCCTCTTCGCGGACCTTGTCGGCTTCGGCCTGCTCGCGGGCCTGGATCGATTCGATCTCCCGCTTCTGCTTGGCTTCGGCATCGGACTGCTGGCGCTCGAGTTCGAGGATCGTCTCGCGTGCCTCGACGTCCTGCTTCTTGATGATCTTTTCCTTCTCGCGGTTGATGTCATTCGCCCGGACCGCTTCCCTGGCCGTCAGCTCGCTGATCTTCTTGATGCCCTCGGCGTCGAGAATGTTGTTCGGGTCCAGCTTATCGACCGAGGTCTGCTCGAGATAGTCGATGGCCGCGTCATCCAGCACATAGCCGTTCAGGTCTGTGCCGATGTGACTGACGATCTCATCCTTGAAGCGATCGCGTTCGGTGTACAGCTCGGTGAAATCGAACTTCTTGCCCACCGTCTTGAGAGCCTCGGAGAACTTGGCATCAAAGAGCTCGACCAGTTGCTCCTTGTCGCTTGCGCGGCGAACACCGATGGAGTCGGCCACCTGGAGCAGGTCCCGCTCGGCGTTGTTCACCCGCACGAAGAACGCCACTTTGATGTCGGCCCGGACGTTATCCTTGCAGATCAGGCCTTCCGAGCCGTGTCGATAGATTTCGATCCGCCGGACCGAAACGTCCATGACATCGGCGCGATGCAGGATGGGGAAGACCAGCATGCCGTTGAACGACACTTTGGCGCCGCCGTAGCCGCGCCGAATCAGGCCCGTGCCCGGTTCCACCTTTCGATAGCACTTGACCACCGTCAGCAGCGCTCCGAGGACGATGATCGCCAGGAAAATGACCGCCAGTACGATCAGCGTTTCCGTCACGGCAAGTAGGGTCGGCATCATTTACGGTACTCCCAGGGTTAGAATCGACGAACAAGAAATACATGGGTCCGGGGCTCCTGCTTGACCAGGACGACCTCATCGCCCCGCTTGAGCGCTTCGCCCGGCTCGGTCAGACGCGCATTGAATCTCAGCGGAGCCCCGGAGGTTTCCACTTCCACCTGCCCGAACCGCTCGTCGAGCGTTCCGGAGACC
This sequence comes from Phycisphaeraceae bacterium, assembly GCA_020831765.1. GTDB lineage: Bacteria > Planctomycetota > Phycisphaerae > Phycisphaerales > Phycisphaeraceae > JAFIFY01. The sequence goes on from JAFIFY010000171.1 coordinate 43,413, forward strand.
ACCCGGCCGCGACGGCCCACCAGAACCAGGTTCCGCTCGGCCATCTCCTCTTCCCGCAGTTTGCGGAAAACCTTCACGAGCGGCTGGGTCATCACCTTGGTGATCAGGGCGGCGCCGATGCCGAAGGGAACCAGCATCAGCGCCTGGAACAGCAGGCTCCATTCGCCCACCCAGGTATGGCTGGCCACGCCCACCACCCAGAGCACCAGGACGAAGATCGAGAGCAGGAACATCAGGGGCACTTCGCCGACATTGAAAAACCGAAGGGCGTTGAGCATGATCGCCCCGCCGGAAAGCCCCGAGTCTCCCGCCGCGCCCCCGTGGTGGCCATCGAGAATGCCATCCCCGCCGATGTGCCCCACATCCCCTCCATCGAAATCCAGGTCCGCATCCACGTGGCCGTCCAGGTCCACATCCAGCGAATCCATCGTCAGCGCCCCGAAGATCACCAGCAACCAATAGAAAAGCAGCAACCCCAGCAGGGTCGTCAGCACCAGATTGACAGGCGAAAGAATGGCCTCGATCAATTCTGACACAACGTACTCCCGGGTCCGGGGTCACCGGCTGAGAATCGCCTCGACCCCGATCCATGCGGACAGGAATAACCCTGGCCCGACGCCATCCAAACCCACGTCAAGGCCATCGATAGCATACCGGATTTCAAGATGGGTAGCGGGACGCCGGGACATGGCCGCCGGCGATGAACAGGGGACGGTGGCTGGTCCGCGGAACTTTCAGGGCCTCGCCGCGGTCCGGGGCATGAGCGGTGTGGGTTTGTCGGAATATTCAAGCGGGATGATCAGGCTGAAGGTCGCCCCCTCCCCGAGATTGGAATCCAGCAGAATCTCGCCCTGTAACAGCTTCGCCAGATCGCGACTTATCGTCAGACCCAGCCCGGTGCCGCCATGTTCGCGCGTGACCGTGTGGTCCAGTTGCTTGAACTTGTCAAAGATTCGCTGGTGGTTTTCGGGTGCGATGCCCGGCCCGGTGTCCCGGACGCTGAGGCGGAGCCTGGCCCGTGACGCATCCACACCCACGGGCCAGAGCATCGCCGAGAGCGTGACCGTTCCACCTTCCGGTGTGAACTTGATCGCGTTGCTCAGGAAGTTGAAGAGTATCTGTTGAAGCCGGCCGGCGTCGGTGACCACCAGCGGCAGGTTGCGCTGGATATCCAGCTCCAATTCCACGCCGCGCTTCTCCGCCTGGGGTCGCATCAGGTTGATCAGGCCTTCGCAGGTGTCGGCGATCGAAGTCGGCGCGGGTCGGATGTCCATTCGCCCGGCCTCGATCTTGGCCAGGTCCAGCAGATCCTTGATCAACTCCAGCAAGTGCCTGCCCGAAGCCACGATGTTGTTCAGGTATCGCCGGCGCTTGGCCGCTTCCGGGTCATCCTGATCCGATGAATTCTGCTCGAGCACCTCGGCGAAACCGATGATCGCGTTCAGCGGCGTGCGCAACTCATGCGAGACGTTGGCCAGGAACTCGCCCTTGACCTTGTTGGCTTCATCCAGCGCCACGTTGATCTCGGCCAGGGCGCCAAGCCTCAAATCCAGCGACTTGTTGGCCGAGCGCAATTCCTCCTGATTCTTGCGCAGGTTCTCAAGCATGGTGTTGAACACATCGGAGAGTTGCTCGAACTCATCACCGGTGTCAATATCGGATCGGATGTTCAAATCGCCTTCGCCGACTTTCTCGGCCGTATCCCGCAGCAGCCGCACCGGTGAGAGGATCAGCCGGGTGGTGATGAACCAGAACGCGGCGATGGCCAGCAGGCCGGCCAGAAGTCCGCCGGCGATGATGTAGATGCGGTTGATCAGAAGCTGGCGGTCGGCGGTGTCGGTGCGAAGCTGAACCAGCAGGACGAAGCTGAGCGGATCGGCCAGGTGGGTGACACTCAGGTCAGGGCCGAAACGATCGAACGGCCCGCCGATCAGGCCCGTTTCGCTCTTGCGGACCGCGCGGGCGTAACGGAACACCCGGGCCCCCTGATGGCGGGCGTCGGCGAAGGCCTCGGTCGCATCCGGATGGCGTTCAAACCGCTCGATGGCCTGAGCGATGAACGAATCGGTCCTGGTGTAATCAACGAACTCGTCCGACCGGATCAGCCGAACCAGCATCTCATCACGCTCGGGACTGTCGAACGGGTCGAACAGGCTCAGCCGCCCCACTTCCAACTGCCCGCTCAGCAGCGACTGGGCCACGCTTCGGGCACTCTCGGCCAACTGAGCCTCGACCAGTTGACTCATCCGAACCCAGGCCACGGCCAGCGCGGCGAGAATGATCAGCAATACCGCCGCGCCAAAGAGAATCTGGCATTTGTTGGCAAGGCTGATGCGAATCGGTCGCCGCATATCGCCATTGTCAGCTATTCAGACGGAAATGTCGATTTCGCATCCCGCGAGCCCGGCAACAGACGACAATCGACCCCCGAGAACCCACGCATGGAGAGCGGTCACGACGCCGAGCGCACCGATCACGGCCCGGGCGGAATCGGCGTACGCACGGCATTGGCCTGCCGGGACTGGACCTGATCGTATCGTCGCGCCCAATGTTCATACACCACCCGAGCCGCCAGCCAGTCGACGCCAAAATCGCCCGGCTTTTCCCAACCATCGGCGTAATCGCGCACGCTGCCATCGGCAAACCCGATGTTGGCGCGGCCATCGCCGCGCGGCTGAACCGGGCCGCCAGACACATGCCCGTGCCCCCCCTCGATCACACTTTGACGCTGATTCTCGGGCGGTTGATAGGTACTGAAGTGCCGGAACATCGGGTCACCGGTTCGTGAGAGGTAACTGCCCGGCTGTCGATAGCCGTGATATCGCATCGCATTCCCGTTACCGTCTCCCATCAGCACGACCGTTTCGGGCGGGATGGATGAATTGCCGATGCCGCGATACGGCGTATAGAACTTTTGCGGCGAAGGGCTTGTCCAGAAAGCGCCCCAACCGGAGCCACCCTGTCCATTGGGACGATTCAGATTGCCATTGATGGTGTAGCTGACACCCGCCAGCGGATCACCAACTCCCATTCCCGACCCGATCATCCGATCGATCGTCTCGACGGTGTGCGTCGGCGCCGAGGGACACCAGAGATACTTTTCATCAAGGACCAGGTCCGATGGCATCAACTGCGGCCGGCCGCGAATCCGCCACTCCGGGCGGCCATTGTGATCGATGCCGGCCATATAGTCGGCCAGTCGAGCATGCGCTGTCCCCATCCATCCCGCGAATCCAAAAAGCTTGCCTGAGTCGAAACCTACTGAAAGCGTAGGATCCGGCGCGGCGTGGTTCGATATCCAGTGGTCGCCCGAATCCGTCGCATAGGTCGCCATCCCCAGCACGTTCTGGCGAAGCTGCGACTTGCAAAGCACATAACGGGCCGCCTCACGGGCGTGACCCAGGGCCGGAAGCAGGATCGCGATCAGCATCGCGATGATCGAGATCACCACGAGCAATTCGATCAGGGTGAAGCCTGCTCTGGAGGGATGCGACTTGGACATGGTCAACCTTTCCGGGTGACGGAGCACCCATCTGAAAGCATCCGACATTGTTCGGCAGGACCGGTGTCAATCGATCACGAGATATCTCTGTCGGCAACGCCAGACGGAATCGTCAATGGCGCAATCGGTGCGACCCACAACATAAGGTGACACCCCCTCCGGAATGCGCATCCTGGCGAACGGTCGCCATGTGAACGCAACGATCACGGTCCGGACGGAATCGGCGTGCGCGTGGCATTGGCCTGTCGGGATTGGACCACGTCGTATCGCTGCCAGTGCTCATACACGACCCGAGCCGCCAACCAGTCAACACCCATATCGCCCGGCTCATCCCAACCATCCGAGTAATCGCGGACGCTGCCGTCGGCAAAACCGAGGTTGGCGCGGCCATCGCCGCGCGGCTGAACCGGGCCACCAGGCACATGCCCGTGCCCGCCCTCGATCGCGCTCTGACGCTGATGCTCGGGAGGCTGGTAGGTGCTAAAGTGCCGGAACATCGGGTCGCCGGTACTCGATATGTAGTTCGGTGCCGGCTGTCGATAGCCGTGAAACCGCATGGC
>JAFIFY010000182.1 GCA_020831765.1 Phycisphaeraceae bacterium
GAGTCTATGCGCTCAGGCGACGGACCGAGCGGGCGTGGTGATCATCCAGCATCCGCTCGTATTCGGTGAAGTCCATCCTTACGAAGATCGTGGCCAGCTCGGGGTCGAATTGCTGATTGCGGCAGCGCTCGATCTCATCAAGCACCTCGTGGAGGTTCATGCCCGCGCGGTAGGAGCGATCCGAGCTCATCGCATCGAACGAATCGGCCAGACCGATGATGCGTCCAAAGAGCGGAATTTCAGCGCCACGAAGGCCGGCCGGATAGCCGCGCCCGTCCCACCGCTCGTGATGATGCATCACCCCGGGGATGAGGTCGCGCATCTGCGGGATGTCCTGCAGGATGCGGGCGCCGATCTCGGGGTGCAGCTTGATCTGGGCGAACTCATCGGCCGTCAGGGAGGCGGGCTTGGTCAGCACCGACTCGGGCACACCGATCTTGCCCACATCATGCACCAGCCCGGCCAGGTAGATGCGCTCGCAGATGGCCGGCTCAAGGCCCATCGCTTCGGCCAGTCTCCGCGAGAGCAGAGCGACGCGCTCGGAGTGACCGTGCGTATAGCTGTCCTTGGCATCGATCGAGGCTGTCAACGAGTGCAGCACGCCGAGGAACATCGCCTGCGAGTCCTCGTAGAGCATCACGTTTTCGAGAAAGATCGAGAGTGTGCCGGCCAGCGAGCTGCATAGCGTGGCATCGGTGGTGCTGATGGGGCCGCCATTGGACTTGTCGCCGGCCATCAGCACGCCGACCTGCTCACTGCCGCGTGACAAAGAGATGGTCAGAACCTGCCTTGCGCGTCCTGCGATGCAGTCAATGGTCTCCAGTTCATCGTGGCTCAGCAGTTCCGGGCCCGCCGCGCCTCGCTGCTGGTGGAGCAGTGTTCTTCCCAGATTGGTCATATCGGACTTCGTGCCGGGAAAGCGTCCATCCAGGAAGCTGAAGCCCGCCAGGTTGCCCAGCCTCGACTGTTCGACGGATAGAACGATGCCCAGCCATTGAAAGCCGAGCACCTGCCGCAGTTCAAGGCAGGCATCGCCCAGGAACTCTTCCGGCGGTCGGTTGACGCTCATGCGTGTGGAGAACTTGTAGAGCAGGCTGATTTCCTCGTAGGACTCGAGGAGTTGGTGGCTGACCGCGTGAATCTCGCGGTTGCGTCGATCGACATCCTGGGCATCGCGGTAGGCGTAATCCAGCATCGTGGCCAGTCGCGCGATTTCCGCGGACTCCATCAGCGCAGCGCTGCCGGCCATGGCGCGTAGCCCGGCGTAATCGAGCTTCTGCTCGCGGGCGATGGCGGCCAGTTGCGGGCACTGGCTGACGCCGCGCGTCAGGGCGGGGACGATGAAAATCGGCGGTTCGCGATCCAGTCGCGGGACGGGCCTGCCCGGCTTGGGCGGATTCAGGGCGATCACCCAGATATGCGGAAACAGTTCCAGCGCGGTTCCGCGTCTTAGATTGCCCGCATTGACCTCAGCGCGAAGGGCGGCAAGGAATATCTCGGACCGGACCAGGGTCTCCTCGATCAGTGTGCAGCTTCCCTCCAGCTTCGCTTCGCCCGTGGTCCACAACTTGAGCAACGGCAATCCCAGGCGCAGCAGCCGTTCCTGGAGGCGAACCTCAAGGCTGATCATGTTGTTGGGCGGGCTATGCATGGATCAGGATGCCTTGGCCGGAGCCTCATGGTTGAACGTGAGCAGTTGCCGCACTTTCATCAGCAGATCATGGGGTGAGAAGGGCTTGGTCAGGACTCCCCGCAGATTGCCCAGGTCCTTGCGTCGCTCCAGTTCCTGCCCGGCCCATTTGCCGGTGAGCAGTAGACACGGGATATCGTGGCCAAAGTCGGTCGCGGCCAGGGCCACCATCAGGTCCAGCCCATCGGCCAACGGCATTTGCAGGTCGGTGATGACAAGGTCCGGACGCTCCTTCATCACCCCGTCCAGCGCCTCCTCACCGTTCTCCGCGGTGATGACCTGGAATCCGGCCGACTCGAGCTTGAGCTGGAGCACCTGCACAATGTGGGGCTCATCGTCCACCACCAGGATGAGTTGTTGTTGCCGGGCCGCCATCTTCAATCCCCATGCTCTGGGTCGTGCCCGATGGGCATGACACTTGGGCTATCGACGCCACCGCCAATGCTGTCAAGTGATGTCGTTCGAAAAGCGACGTAAAAATACCGCCATGGGCATATCTGGAGCGCCCGAGTAACTTTTGCCGCTTGTGTCGGATGCGCGTCTGGTAACCCCGGGTCCGATTCTGCCGATTGCTTCCGATAACCAGCGGGCAAGCCGAGCGCGGCGACCTGGGTTCCAGTCCTCCGGGGATTCGAGCTTCCGTGGGTGTGACTTCCGTGGCTGTGACTTCCGGGGGTGTAATTTCCGGGGGCGGGGTCTGGCGTGGTCAGGGCAGGTAGCCGGTGTTGTCACGAACCTGGGCGTGGACGTGGTTTTCCACGCGGGCGTGGCGGAACGCACCGCGTTGCTGGTTGCCGATGATTCGGTTGCCCGGGCCTGGACGACCGACGACCTTGATGCCTCTGCCCTCGGTGATGTTGTTGAGAATCTCCACGTTCTCGCAGGCCAGGTTCACATCGCGATTGGTCTGCCCGAGCACGAAGATGGCCGGGATGCCTTCGGCACGAATGTGATTGCCCTCGATCCGCAGGCCTCGGACGGGCACGCGCCAGATGCAGATATACGCGTTACCGCGATTGTTAATGATGCGGCTGTCACGGATATCGACATTGACCCAGGCTTCGTGCATGATGCCTTCGCCATCGTTGAACTTGACACCGGTGATGCCGTAGTTGGAGTAGACCTCGTAGTCGTTGCCATGCACCGTCCAACGCCATCCGCGCACTTCGATCGCCCGATTGTTGTTGGTGAAGTTGCTCAGCGTGGCCCCATCACTGGTGGCGCGGATGACCCGCGGGCGGAAACGGATGATGTTTTCACCGATGTAGGTTCCATCGCCGGAACTGGTGATGGCCGCGGCACCGGTCGAGAAGATGAAGTTGCCTTCGATGCGGATGCCGGGGGCCAGGCCGTGGGGCGGCGGTAAGGTGGTTCCGCTTCCCTCGGTGGGTGGATCGGTGATCTTCTCCCAATCCCGCCATATCTGAAGCCCATCACCGAGCGGCTCTCCGTTGACGATGATGCCAGGCCGGTTGTCATAGTCAAAGACCAGTTCATCGAGCGTGGTGATTTCGGCATCGCGAATCCGCTGATGGGTGGCCGGCCGGTCGGTTGAGATGCGGAATCCCTCCATGACGAAATTGTCTTCGCCCGATTCGGCGATGCGATTGTTGGCGATCCAGACATGATCGCCCGCCCAGCAGTGAATGGCGGCCGTGTATCGATCGGTCCATCGTTGCCAGGGATGTTGAAAACCGGTCGGGATCGAATACAGCGGTGATGCGGCGTGTCGCAGTATGTTGCCATAGACCAGCCATTGGCCACCCAGTTCGCCTTCCCGGGCATGACGGGCAAAGCCGCGCCTCTGGCCCAGATGGACCGTGCCGTGATCGATATCCATGAGCATGACCCCCGCCAGCCGACCTCCGACCGGGTCAGCCAGACGCACTCCCTTGAAGGCCGTATTCAGCGGCGTGCCCTCGCCCTCCATGCTCAGTTGATAACGCGGAAATCGAAGGCGCGTGCCAAGCTCATAATCCCCCGACCGCGCATCGCGTTGAAGGCGCGGTTCAGCCCCCATCGCCACAACGCCATTGCGAAGTCGCAGATGATCGTTCAAGTCGTACTCACCGGCCGGGAAATAGACCACGCCGCCTTCTTCCCCAAGGGCATCCTGCGCATGCTCGAACCGCTCGTTCCAGTCTTCACCCTCCATCCGCGTGATATCCACCCGGTTTTCCCAGTTGATCTTCGCCAGCCACTCTGGTGGATGAATGTCAAACTCGATACCCGCCCGTTCGGAAATGTTCACCGGTCGCAGTGTGCCACGGGCGACTCCCTCACGGCGTATGACACTTTCGCCTCGCTCCTGCCGGCCCTGCCAGCGGGCGATCGCACGGTCCCCGACGATCGAACCATCGAGCGTTACCCGCATGTATCTTTCCGGTGCCCCGAGCGGAATCGCCAACTTGCCGCTGATGACCCGGTCGGCCACGCTCAATTCATCCGGCTCGATGTTGCGCCAGCGATGGCTGGAGAGCACGCCGCCGCGCGCCCTGGCCCGGGTGACGCGATCGTCATCGACCCACACCTGCAATTCCACCTGGCGCCACCAGGAGTTACCCCCCGGCATGGCGTTTTCAAGCCATAGCGTTATGACCTTTGGCCCCGATGATGATTCGATCAACCATGGCTCGGCCGCCACCTGTCCCTCAAGTGTGTGGCCTTCAAGTTCAGCGCGGTACCGCACGCGATAGGAGTCGTTGCCTGCATCGGAGCCGCCGCGCGTGATGTCGAGTCGAATATCGGCATGAATCGCTTCTCCGTCCGCCGGCAGCCATTGATCGGGGTTGATCGTCACCGCAAGGTGATGCCTGCCGGTAAACCGGCCGGTCCTCGCCCCGGTCCATTCGACTTTGTGCCCCGCCTCGTTCCAGCCCGGGCTTTCCGCCATCGCGGCGAACACCGTCCGGCCATCGCGTTCTTGAGAAACCACCCGGATGCGCAGCTCCCCTCGAGACGCCAATTCCTCCCCGGTCGCCCCATCATGTTGAGGAAGGATCGGAAGCGAGATCGCCAACCCAGCCTGTTTTTCCGTTCCCTCGGCGGCGATCGGCCGCGCCGGCCCGGCGGCTGAGCTTTGACACCCCACGAACAGAAACAACGCCAGGATCAGGACGGGAATCAGACAAACCGGGCCACAATGGGCCGGTGAGAGGCGAATAGCGATCATCAGACAAGCTCCAGCAAACCAAAACGCCCTCGACGGGAGGTCAAAGCGCTAAAGCCTAACGGAATCAGGCGGCTTTGATTGAATTCCGCCGTTAGCGCGGCCAACCGCATCCCGAACCGCGACCAGAGCCAGTCGGACTCCTGGCGACGGGATGCCAGGCCGGTGGGGAGATCATCTGGAAACATGGTGGAATAAACAGGTCTTTTGAGCGTAAATCGGCCGGGGTGCCGCCCCCTGCTTGACCACGTATTTCCGGTCAGGGTATGGTTTTATCAACCGGTCATGGAAGACCGGGCTCACATGCCAAGGAAGGGTTCTGTCATGTCCAAGCAGGAATTGATCGCTCAGATTCACGGGTTTAATCAGTCCGCCAATGAGCAGTACCTCTTACTGTTCACCGAGCAGCAGCTCCAGAGCTACCTGAACCGGCTGCGGCAACTCGGGTCGCACGCCAAGCGAGGCACCATCTGGGTTCGCCCGGCCGAGTCCCCCGCGATCGTCCGGCGATCCGTCGTCCAGTTGGACGGTTGAGGCTGGACGTTCGACCCGATGTTGTCCCCCGGGCTCGGCATGGGCTTGACCGTGTGAATGGCGGGCATGGCATCATCGAGTTCCTACAATGGAACGCGACGAAGCGCTGACCTGATCACTCGGACACCAGCACGGCCATGTACTTCTATTTCATCGTGTTCGGCATTCTGGCCGCTTTCGGGGTGTTGGTGGCGTGGGCGTTGGGTTGGGCGGTTCGGCATCGCCAGTTCGAATCGCTCGATGAAGCCGCGCTTTCGATTTTTGATGATGATGAGCGGGAACAGGCCCGGTGGCGTCGCCGTGAAGCTGTCAAGCGGAATCGCGGTTCCGGAGCGCATCGATGAGCGATCCGACGCTGGATTCCCCGCCGCGCTCGCCCTTGCCCCGTGATCAGTCCGCGGAAAACCAGGCCGCTTCCGCCCAGAACCGAGCCGCGATCGATCGATCCTGTGCCGGCGTCTGCCTTGCGGCCTTTGCGTCCGCCTTGTTCTGGCTGGCGTTGGGCAGTGTCCTGGCGATCCTTGCATCGGCCAAGTTCCACCTGCCTTACTTTCTCTCCGACTGGGGGCCCCTGTCCTTCGGCCGGGTCCGGCCGGCTCACCTGAACACGGTCATTTATGGATGGTCATCGCTGGCGGCGGTCGGTGTTTTCTTCTGGTTGTTCTGCCGACTGACGCGCAGGCCCATGCCCATGCCTTCGTTGGGATGGGCGACGGTTATACTGTGGAACATTGGCGTGGCGCTGGGGTGCGTTGCGATCCTGGGCGGCGGCAGCCGGGGCATCGAGTGGATGGAGTTTCCCTGGTGGGCCGCCATGCCGATCTTCATGGCGCTGGGCCTGCTGGGATTCTGGTCCGTGATCACCTTCCACGGCCGGCGCGAGCCGCATGTCTATGTTTCACTCTGGTACCTGCTGGGCGCGGCGTTCTGGTTTCCCTGGCTGTACGCCGCTTCGAACCTTCTCCTGCACATCACACCGATCCGCGGTGTTTCACAGGCTTCGATCAACTGGTGGTACGGCCACAACATCCTCGGCGTCTGGTTCACGCCCGTCGGCCTCGCCGCGGCGTATTACCTCCTGCCCAAGGTTCTGGGCCGGCCGATCCATTCCTACTACCTCTCCATCCTCGGCTTCTGGACACTGGCCTTCTTCTACAACTGGGCCGGGGCTCACCATCTGATCGGCGGCCCGCTCCCGGCATGGCTCATCACCCTGTCCACCGTCGCCAGCGTCATGATGATCATCCCCGTGACCACGGTCGCCCTGAATCACCACATGACCATGAAGGGCCACTTTTACCGACTCAAGACCAGCCCGACGCTTCGCTTCGTGGTACTGGGCGCGATGGCCTATACGCTTGTCAGCCTTCAGGGCTCGATGATGTCGATCCGCACGATCAATCAGCCGCTCCACTTCACGCATCACACCGTCGGACACGCCCACCTGGGCATGTACGGCTTCTTCACTCTGATGATGTTCGGGGCGATGTACTACATCGTGCCGCGCCTCACCGGGCGAGACTGGGCATCCTCCGGATTGATCAGCCTTCACTTCTGGACCGTGATCCTCGGCCTCGCGATGATGGTCACCACCCTGACCCTTGGCGGCATCATCCAGGGCATGGAACTCAACCACGCCCAGCGGACGCTGCGAAGCGTGATGGCCGAGGAGGGCTTGATTCGCGGAACACTCACGTTCCTGGGTGGGCTGGAGGAGCGAAGCGGTGTCATTCCATTCATCGAGGTGGTGGGCTCGACGATTCCGTGGTTGACGCTTCGCACGGTGGCGGGCATGGTGATCGTGGTGGGGCACCTGGCGTTCATTGCGCTCTTCTGGATGAATGTGCGTGGCTTGCGGCCTCGCCGGCCCGGCGCTGCGGAACTCGGCCCGAGCGGGATGAATGAGCCGCCGTTGGGCCCGCAGGCGATGGAGATGCACGGCCGATGAATCGCGGTTCGGTGATCTATCTCGGGCTTGTGGTGACGTTCGTGGCCGCGTGGATCGGCCTGGTGCTCGCCCCGGCGCGCCAGCTTGGCGATCTGCCCGGCGCGGTCGATCCGGTCACAGGCCAGACCCATCCGCGCCGCTACACGGCCCTGGAGCTCGAAGGCCGCGCGGTCTATCGCGCGGAAGGCTGTATCTACTGCCATTCACAGCAGATTCGCGGCGGCCGATTCAATGCCGATATCGAGCGCGGCTGGGGGCCGCGGCGCAGTCACCCCATCGATTACCTGCGCGACAACCCCGTCTTCCTGGGCACTTCACGCACAGGGCCGGACCTGATCAACATCGGCGCCCGCCAACCCAGCGATTCCTGGCATCATCTGCACCTGTACGATCCGCGAATCGTTTCGCCCGGCTCGATCATGCCGCCGTTCGGTTATCTTTACGAGCTGCGGCCGATCGGTGACCAGCCGAGTCCAGATGCGCTGACGCTGCGAGGCGGGCACGCTCCGCCCGAAGGCATGGAGGTCGTGCCCACCCGACGCGCCCGGGCGTTGGTGGCGTATCTGCTGAGCCTGGATCGAACCTACGACATTCCCGGCTTCGATGGCGGGCGATGATCGTCCCGCCATACGGCGGCCAGACCCGCTCACCCGCCGCCAACGGGGCATCCGATCAGGAAGACCAAGCGTGACCATCGACTCCAACCCATCTCACGACCAATCCCCAGAACACACCGCCCATGAGCCGCCCTGGCGATTGCCCATCCCGCCCCTGGCCGCGGCGCTTGCCATCACCATCGCGATCTTCCTGCTTTATCTGTATCTGGGCACCGGCTCGACGCTCTTTGATCGCGATGAGCCACGCTTCAGCCGCGCCGCGGTCGAAATGGTTCGAACCGGCGATTTTCTGGTGCCGATGTTCGATGGCAACCTGCGGCCGGATAAACCCATCCTCATCTACTGGCTCATGTCGATCTCCATACACGCGCTGGGCGTTTCGACCCTGGCCGTGCGCCTGCCTTCCATGATCGCCACGGCGCTGGCGTGTCTCCTGTGCTATGCGATCGGCAAGAGACTTTACGGCCCGCGAACCGGCCTGCTGGCCATGGCCATGCTCGCCTTGAGCCCGTTGATGATGCTCGACGGCGCCGCGGCGATTTCCGATCCGCTACTGCTGCTCACGCTCACCGCAAGCTTTGCCATCTTCATCTTCCGCCTGTCCATGGGCCTGACCATGCCCTGGGCGATCCTGATGGGCATCACCCTCGGGCTCGGGCAACTGGCCAAGGGGCCGGTCGCGCTGGCGGTGGTGCTCGGTGGTTGCGCCATGATCACTTACCTGATGCGGCCAACCGCCCTGCGGGCAGAAGCTGAAGCACGCGGCATGGAGAACCCGCCCTCGCAAGGTGTATGGGTTCGTCGCCAGGTGATCGGGCTTGCCGTGGTGCTCTTGATCAGTGTGGTGATTTTCCTCGCCTGGGCGATCCCCGCCAATGCCGCCACCGGCGGTGACCTGGCCCGCGAGGGCCTGGGCCGGCATGTGGGCGAACGCATGATCCAGCCACAGGAAGGCCACGGTGGGGCCAACCTGCCGGCTTATCTGGCCTTTCTCCCGTTCTATGTCGTGGTGGTGCTGGCCGGCTTTGCGCCGTGGATGATCTTCCTGATCCCCGCATGGCGACACCTTCGCGCCACGCGGCAATCGCATCCCGGTTACGCCGTGCTCCTGGGCTGGTTCCTACCCACTTTCATCCTGATGACGCTGGTCGTCACCAAGCTGCCCCACTATGTCCTGCCCACATGGCCCGCACTGGCCATCGCCTGCAGCGCTGTGCTGATCCGTTGGTTCCACGCTCCCGAGATCAATCGATCCGTCGCCCGGTTCGTGCATCAACTCAGCCGCATCACCACACCCGCCGCGCTGCTGGCCTGCATCGGTCTGGTCGTGGTCACCTGGGGCGGCGCACGCCAAGGTTGGTTCGATCAAGGCCAGGATCGGTGGTCCGCCATCCTCGCCGACCTGGCCATGTCCATCACCGCACTGGCCTGGGTGCTGGCCATGCTCTGCTTCGGCGCATGGCTGCTCATCCGTATCCAGCGCCTGTTGAGCGCCGCCATGCTGATGATTCTGGGCATGACCACGGTGATGATCCTGCTCGGCGGCTGGCTCCTGCCCACACTCGAACGCCACAAGCCCGCGCCTCAACTCGCCGCGACCGCCAATCAACCCCAATACCGCCACCTGCCCATCGCCACCTTCCGCTACGATGAACCCAGCCTCCGCTTCTACGCCGATCGCCCCGACCCCATCGAATCCCTGCCAAACGAAGAAGCCCTGACCGACTGGCTGACCGCCGAGGTGCCCGGCCTTTTGGTGATCGACCGCGAAAACCTCATGCCCGCCATCCTCCGCCTGCGCGGCCGCGCCAATGAACCGGAAATCCTCCAAATGGTCAGCGGCTTCACCACAAGATCCGCCAACCGCTACGCCCACCTCCTCCTGGTCAAACGCAGTCCCCAACCCCCGGAACCCCCGGAATCCAACCCACCCCCGGAACCCGACACACCCCCGGAACCCGACCCTCAACCGTAACCGGTTTTCACGTGGAGCATGTCTGAACGTCCCGGGCAGAAATCGCCAATCGCGCCCCATGCCTGGTGACAGCGTCCTGTCGCCGGCACGCCGTATACTCAAGACCGATCACACAGACCATCATCACCCGCCGGCCGGGTATCCGCGCGCAAGGAAACCAGCAGCATGGCCCTGGGCACCGGACAACTCGAATGGGTCGCGGAAGTCGAATACGGCAAGATACGGTTCGGTCACGTGATCAACCGCACCGGACATTTCCACGATCCCGAACCGTTACGCATTCCGGCGGAGATCAGGGCCGATCTTGCATTGGTCCAGGCCGAGGCCGA